>NZ_CP019781.1:0-300000 GCF_002022505.1 Bartonella sp. WD16.2 | reverse complement strand
CGCCTCAATATTTAGAGGGATAGTAGCAGTACTTGAACGGCTACTGAAAGCAAATGTCAAAACAGGCACAACTTTTTTGAAAAAACGAAATGGGTTAATGCCTGATATACCAAGCAACACACCATGAATTCCAAACATAAGAATAATACCAATATAAGAAGCAACAATAAAAACTAGTAATTTTAAAATATCAGCAACATTTGAGGTTGCCCCCACCTTAGTCATAAGAGCAAAAATACCATACGGTGTTAACGCAATCACAATACGTACTAACCACATAATCCAAGACTGTATAACTTGAATAAACGAAAGAGCTTTTTCCCCTTTATCTGAATCCTCTTTTTTTAAAAGAAGAACGGCAGATCCTAAAAATGCCGAAAAAATAACAACTCTAATAATCGATGTACGTTCAGACCCCATTAATTCAGCAAATGGATTTTGGGGAATAAATGATAAAATTAGTTTTGGTATACTTATTTCTTCAACTTGAAAAGTATTTTCACCAAGAACAGCCGATATATCCTCCCCTCCATGTACCAAACCACTCGCCGTTAACCCAAAAAAATTAATCACTAAAATACCAACCAATGCTGAAATACACGTTGTAAAAAGTAACATTGAAATTGTTACTATACTAATTTTGCTAACAGCATAAGAAGAATGCAAATGAGCTACCGCTGAAACGATAGAAATAAACACTAATGGCATAACAATCATTTGCAACAATAATAAATAACCATCTCCAACAATGTTAAACCACTCAACAGACTTTAACAACGTTGACTCACCTTCCCCATAAATAAGCTGCAAAGCACTTCCAAAAATCAGGCCAACAATAAGACCCAACATAACACGTAGCGCAAAACCCCATTTGATTTTTTTACTTTGAGAAAGCAATAATAAAAAAATAATAAATAGAAATAAATTAATAAAAAAATTAAATGTCATTGCTTATGCCTACTATTTTTTGTGCTTTACATTAAAAAATAATATATAATTTAAAATTCACTTGTAATATTTAAAAAATATAGAGCTTACTACATTTTCACAAAATCATTATTTTTATTAGTTATAGATCAGAAACGAATTTGCACCTATTCACAGTTATATAAAAATAGAAAATAAATAAGCTGATTTTTACATATCTGCAAAATTCTATTTAAAGAATATAATACTTCTTCCATAAATAATAAGCTACATGCAATCACTACCGCATCTCAATGAAAAACGATATATAAAAGCCATAAACAGTAATGCTTGAGCAATTGATCTTAAAGAGAAACAAGAAAATCCTTGAGGATAACCACAAAACACCTTTTCGAAGGTAGATCTATCTAAAGTCTCCTTTTATCAAAATATTTAATGAACAAAACATCCATTTTTTAATATTTTCTCCACTCATAAACATATTACAGAAGAAAATTTTTCAACACCTGCACTAATGGCTTATCAGCATCGGGCATAGAATATTTATCAAGATCACTAATAAAAATCCATTTCAAATTTTGCCCTTCTCGTCCTTGAGGGATGCCCCTATAATGGCGACATATATAAAATGGCATTAATAAATGAAATGTTTCATAACTATGACTTGCAAATGTTAAAGGTAAAAAATCATTTTTTTGAACATGAATATCAAGTTCCTCCTTTAATTCACGAATCAATGATTCCTCTGGTGTTTCCCCCTCTTCAACCTTTCCACCAGGAAATTCCCACAAACCACTCATTGATTTTCCTGGAGGCCTTTTTGCAAGTAAAACTCGATTATCTTGATCCAACAATGCACATGCAACTACAAGAAGAAGTGAGTGTTTTATCTGCATTACTTGTCTCCAACAGTAATAACTTTAAGCTCTTCTATTATCTCCCCTTAAAGAATTGAAAAAGTCTGAGTATCTAATAATTAAAAGAGAATGTATACTTAATATCTGATTTATATTATATTAATTAACTTCTATAGTCGCCATTAATTGCAACATATTCTTTTGTTAAATCGCAAGACCAAACTGTTGCTTTACCACTTCCAAGACCGATATCAACACGAATCGTAATGTATTGGCTTTTCATATAAGTGCTAATCATCTCTTCACTATAATCAGGATCACGCTCTCCATTGACAGCCACACGATGTTCACCAAACCAAATCGTTAAGAGATCGCGATTTGCTTCAACACCAGCTTTCCCAACCGCCATAACCACCCGCCCCCAATTAGCATCTTCACCCGCAATAGCCGTTTTTACAAGTGGTGAATTCGCAATTGATAGAGCAATGCTTTTAGCGGCACTATCCGTTGTAGCACCCGTTACACTAACCTCAATTAAATGACGAGCCCCCTCACCATCACACACAACTTGTAATGCAAGTTCATGCAAAAGCTCACCCAATTGCTTTGTAAACACCTTATAACGTGGATCTGACACACTCGTCAGACAGAGGGAATTGCCTTTTGCTTTTCCTGTCGCAAATACCATCAATGTATCAGATGTTGAAGTGTCACTATCAACAGTAATTGAATTGAAAGATCCCTGAACTGCTTCTGATAACATAGATTGAAGTACATCCGAAGCAATTGCCGCATCAGTCACTACAAAAGAAAGCATTGTTGCCATATCTGGAGCAATCATACCAGAACCTTTGGCAATTCCATTAATGGTAACAATTGTCCCTCCAAAGTCAAATCTGCGTGTTGCAAGCTTTGGAAACGTATCAGTTGTCATAATAGCTTTTGCAGCTTCTAACCAATTTCTTTCCTCTGCTTCAGCAGCCATATTCGGCAAAAGATTTAATAAACAAGATGTATCCATTAATTCGCCAATAACACCAGTAGAAGCCAAAAAAATTTCATTTTCTCTAGCCTTTAAGACACTTGCTGCAGTGTGTACTATCGCATCCGTTGTTTGCTTACCTTTACATCCTGTGAAAGCATTTGCATTCCCAGAATTAACAACAACACCCCTTGCAACTCCATGAGGAAGCGATGCACGACAATGATCCACAGAAGAAGACGGACATTTAGAACGTGTAAAAACACCTGCCACATTTGCTGGTTCATCAAATACGATTAAAAGAAGATCTGTACGATTTTTATATTTAATCCCAGCTTCCGCCGTGGCTATCCGTACACCAGATAATGGCGGAAGCTCTTGTATTGTTTTGGGAGATAAAGGCGATATCTGTACAAGCCATTCCATACTTTCCCCTCAAAATCAATGAAATTTCATGCAATTAAATAACTGTCGAAATTTTTGAAAAAGAAAAACATCAAACAACCCAGATTGAAAAGATATTATTCCTCTTCTTCATTGGAAGTTTCACCTGGAAGGACTGTATTATTTTCATTAAGTGATTGCATGAGTTTTGCAATATGAGAATCAGGGTATTTCACATCTACCTTATTGCGCAAATCAGTGATTAATGTATGATAACGATTTTTCATAATCTGTGTACGCAATACCTCTTTAACATCATCAAATGCAGGAGGTTGCTTGAGTCGACGATCTTCCACTTTGATAACATGCCAACCAAATGGGCTTTCAACAGGCTGTTTAGTATATTCACCAACTTTCAAACTAAACGCAGCATCTTCAAAGGGTTTAACCATTTGACCATAACTAAAATAACCGAGATCACCGCCAACAGAAGCTGAACCATCTGTTGAATCTTTTTTTGCAATCTCTTCAAAATTTTCACCCTTCTTTAAACGCTTAATAACAACTTCTGCTTTTTCTTTCGTTTTAACCAAAATATGGCGTGCTTTAATTTCATCTTCTTTAGGCAAAGCAGTAACCTCCTTATCATAAAGAGCTCGCAAATCAGCATCTTTAATTTTATCAATAACCATCTGTTTAAAATAAAGCTGCTGAAGAACATTATCACGCATAATTGCCATACGTTTATCATAAACTTCTGTCTTATTGATACCTTTTTCAATTGCTGCTTTAGCAAGCGCTTGCATATCTAAATAGGCTTTTAAAACTGTTATACGACGTTGTTCATCAGAAAGACGTGCTAAATTAGGATTTATTTCAAGTGCTAGCTCATCCAATTCACCTGCTGTAATACTTTTCCCATTAATAATGGCCATAACATGAGAAGGTGCAATTGGTTTTGCTGAGGTTTTCTCTAAAGTATTTAAATCATTTGGTACAGACTTTACGTAATCTTGAGCCATTACACTCAAACTCGTGCTTACCAATAAAGTTGATGTCACAAAGAGTGTTGTTAATTTGAATTTCATAAATATACTCCTCTAAGAATGAATGCACTTCCAGGCTTCAATTTTTTTTATCATAGCACTTTAATCTCTAACATGATAAATAAATTAGTAATTTTGTTTAAAAAACACAGAATTTATCCTTTTATCTTATCTTACTTGAATAATATATACCATGATCACAATGAAAAATATCATATTATACCCTAAATCACTCTATACTCTATCAACTAAATAGTATTCCTAAAGTTGACACGATGAATTTAGCCTTTTATCTCTACTGTAAAATTTAAATATAAAGAAATTACCTACTAGAAATATGATATACTGCCTACATTTTGATGGTATCAAGTACCTCTAAGAGATACAAAATAGGAACAATATATTTGAATATTGAAGCGACCAAATGCAATGATAATAAATAAAAGAAAGGACCAGAAATGGTCAATTTAGGTGTTTTTGTACGCAAAATTTTTAGTTCGGCCCATGAGCGTCGCATCAAAATTCTTCGCCAAAAAGTTGCACAAATTAATGCGTTGGAAGAACAATTCCAAAAATTAAGTGATACACAGCTTTGCCAAAAAACTAGTGAATTTCGTAAAAGATTAACCGAAGGTGCAACTATTGATTCACTCTTAGTGGAAGCCTTTGCAACTGTCCGTGAAGCAGCAAAGCGCGTTTATAGCATGCGTCCTTTTGATGTACAACTCATTGGCGGAATGGTCCTTCATGATCGAGGCATCGCCGAAATGCGTACTGGTGAAGGTAAAACATTAATGGCAACTTTGCCAGTTTATCTCAATGCGCTAGGAGGAAAAGGCGTTCATGTTGTTACCGTGAACGATTATCTTGCTAGCCGTGATGCTGAAGCAATGAGCAAAATTTACGGCTTTTTGGGGCTGAGCACAGGTGTTATTCTACATGATCTAGATAGCGATGCTCGTCGAGCAGCCTATGCGTGTGACATTACCTATGCGACAAATAATGAATTGGGTTTTGATTATTTACGCGATAATATGACTTTTAACCCTAACCAAATGGTCCAACGTGGACATCATTATGCAATTATCGATGAAGTTGATTCAATCCTCATAGATGAAGCACGTACCCCTCTTATTATTTCCGGTCCTTTAGAAGACCGCACCGACTTCTATAATCTTATTGACACATTTATTTCTTCTCTGACTCCAGAAGACTACGAAATAGATGAAAAACAAAAAACAACAATCTTTACTGAAGTTGGTACTGAAAAAATTGAAAAAATGCTCGAACAAGCTGGACTTCTTAAAAGTGGAAGTCTCTATGACATAGAAAATGTTGCTACTGTCCACCATATCAACAATGCTTTAAAAGCCCATAAATTATTTATCCAGGACAAAGATTATATTGTTCGCAATGGCGAAATCATCATCATTGATGAATTTACAGGTCGTATGATGCCAGGGCGGCGTTATTCTGAAGGTTTGCATCAAGCGTTAGAAGCCAAAGAACATGTGGCCATTCAACCAGAAAATCAGACATTAGCATCTATTACTTTTCAAAATTATTTCCGTATGTATAAAAAATTGTCTGGTATGACAGGAACTGCTGTAACAGAAGCTGAAGAATTTAATAATATCTATGGTCTTGAAGTTGTTGAAATTCCTACAAATCTTCCGGTGCAACGTTTTGATGAAGATGATGAAATCTATCGAACAACTGAAGAGAAATATCGTGCCATTGTGCGTGATATTCGTCAAGCACACGAAAAAGGACAACCTGTTCTTGTGGGTACTACTTCTATTGAAAAATCAGAACAACTAGCAGAGCGCTTACGCAAAGAAGGTATTACTAATTTTAAAGTTTTAAATGCCCGCTATCATGAACAAGAAGCATATATTATCGCACAAGCTGGTGTTCCTGGAGCATTAACCATCGCAACAAATATGGCAGGCCGTGGTACTGATATACAGCTTGGTGGCAATGTTGAGATGCGAATTCGACAAGAACTGCATGATATCCCTGAAGGGGCAGAAAGAACTGCTAAAATTGAAGAAATTATAAAAGGCGTCAAGCAACTTAAAGAAAAAGCATTATCTGCCGGTGGTCTTTATGTCCTTGCTACTGAACGCCATGAAAGTCGCCGTATTGACAATCAGCTTCGTGGTCGTTCTGGACGTCAGGGTGATCCGGGTCGTTCAAAATTCTTTCTTTCACTTCAAGACGATCTTATGCGTATCTTTGGATCCGATCGTATGGATAGCGTACTGCAAAAACTTGGATTGAGAGAAGATGAAGCTATTATCCACCCATGGATTAATAAAGCACTTGAAAAAGCTCAAAAAAAAGTTGAAGCACGAAACTTCGAAATCCGTAAAAATCTGTTAAAATATGACGATGTGATGAATGATCAACGCAAAGTTATTTTTGAGCAGCGCATGGAAATTATGAATGCAGAAAATTTGACCGAAACAATTAGTGAAATGCGACATGAAGTGGTTGATAATTTGGTAGAAACCTATATTCCATCTGGAACATATTCTGAAAAATGGGATACGAAAGCTCTGCAAAAAGAACTACATCAGCTTTTTAATCTTGAACTACCAGTAGAAGAGTGGGCAAAAGAAGATGGAGTTGCTGAAAAGCAAATTTTTGAACGTGTATTAGAAGCAGTTACCAAACTTGAAAATGAGCGTACTAAACAATATCGTCCAGAAATTATAGCTTACTTTCATAAAGCTATATTGCTTGAAACAATTGACACATTATGGCGTGAACATCTCGTCAATTTAGACCATTTACGTTCTATTATTGGTTTTCGTGGATATGCACAACGAGATCCTCTTAATGAATATAAAACAGAGGCATTTGAACTCTTTCAAACCATGCTTAGAAACCTACGTAGAAATGCTATTTCTAAACTCATGCGTTTCGAAGTTATTCAACAGCCTACAGAACCAGCAACACCTGTGCAAACCGGTACTAATCATTCTACTTCTGATAATCAAAATGAAAAAAATGATACTTTCTTGTGGGCTCAAACACAAGAAAGTAGGTTTGTTGATCCAACTGAACGTAACCCCAATGATCCAACCACATGGGGAAAAATTGGACGCAATGAGCTTTGTCCTTGTAGTTCAGGAAAAAAATACAAACATTGCCATGGTTCCTTCATATAGAAGTAGACAGTTAAAATGGATAAAAAACAAAATTATGAACAAGTATTGCGAGCTGCAGGTTTAAGAATAACGCGCCAAAGGCGTATTATTCTCGATATTTTAACCGATATAGATGACCACCCTAATGCATTTGAAATTTTTCAGTATGCAAACAAAATAGATTCTAGTATTTCATTATCGACTGTTTATCGCACAATGAAAACATTAGAAGAAAATGGAACAATTCATCGTCATGCTTTCAGCGGCGGACCATCACGTTTTGAACAAACAAATGGCCAACATCATGACCATCTTATTGATGTAGAAACAGGACGTATTATCGAATTTCAGTCTGATATTATTGAAAAACTGCAAGAAGAAATCGCCCTTTCTCTCGGCTATGATATAATTCACCACCGTCTTGAACTTTATGGGAAAAAACGTAATTCCTAAATTGGTGCTTTTATATCCCTTATTTAGAAATTGCCCATGCAAAATAAGTTTTATACAAATTCGTTTTAGAATTTTACAGTTTTCATAGTTAAAAACGTTTTTTTGCTTGATCAAGCTTCTACCATATGATGATTATATGAACCATTAATATTATAACAAATTAGGCTAATATTGCCCATGGTTTCCTTGCCGCAAAATCGTATAAAGCAGATTGAAAAGCGCTTTGAAATAATTGAAAGCCAAATGGCTGGAAGCCCAAATGCTGAAACTTATATAAAATTAGCTTCTGAATATGCAGAATTACAGTTAATCGTTACTCCTATACGCACATTAAATGCTCTCTACAAAGAAATAGCAGAGCTTAAAAACATCATTAGTGATAAGCAAACAGATGTGGAAATGCGTAATCTTGCTCAAGAAGAACTGTTATTATTATGTCAAAAAATTGAGCAACTTGAGCGAGAACTCCAAATTCTTCTTCTACCCAAAGATATTGCTGATGAAAAAAGCGCTATTATTGAAATTCGAGCAGGAACAGGTGGATCGGAAGCAGCACTTTTTGCTGGTGACCTTTTTCGCATGTATGAACGTTATGCCAATACTCATAACTGGAAAGTTGAAATCATTTCATTGAGTGATGGAGATGTTGGAGGGTATAAAGAAATTGTTGCTACCGTTTCTGGCAAAGGTGTATTTTCCAAACTTAAGTTTGAATCAGGTGTTCACCGAGTACAACGAATCCCTGAAACAGAAGCTGGTGGACGTATCCATACATCAGCTGCCACCGTTGCGGTACTCCCAGAAGCAGAAGAAATTGACATTGCAATTCACCCAGAAGATATTCGCATTGATACAATGCGCGCTTCCGGTGCAGGTGGACAACACGTCAATACAACGGATTCTGCTGTACGTATCACCCATATTCCAACAGGAATTATGGTTGTACAAGCAGAAAAATCACAACACCAAAATCGAACACGCGCACTCCAAATTTTACGTGCACGTTTATTTGATATTGAAAGACAAAAAGCAGAAAATGAGCGTTCAGCATCTCGTAAAACTCAAATTGGCTCTGGTGATCGATCGGAACGTATTCGTACCTATAATTTCCCACAAGGACGTGTGACTGACCATCGTATTAATCTTACTTTGTATAAGCTTGATCGTGTCATGGAGGGAGATCTTGATGAACTTATTCATGCACTTATTTCCAATCATCAAACAGGACTCCTTACTGAAATGGATGATAACAAGTGAGTGATCATTCTCTCAATAGTACTATCCGAAGAACCCAGGAAAAATTGCGATATCAAGGAATTTCTGAAGCCAATCTTGATGCAAAGCTACTTGTTGAGTGGATAACAGGTACAAACCCTACTGATCGAATTTTGCGACCCAATATGCGCCTGTCTTCTAAACAGATCGCACAATTAGAAAAAGCCATACAGCGCCGTATTGCTGGAGAGCCCACCCATCGCATTATTGGAAAACGAGATTTTTATGGTATATCACTTGCTTTATCTCAAGATACATTAGAGCCACGCCCTGATACAGAAACACTGGTCGATCTCGTTTTGCCAATTCTTAAAAAACAGGTAGAAAAAATAGGGAAAGCAACTTTTCTTGATATGGGAACAGGAAGTGGTGCCATTGCTATTGCTATTCTCAAACAAATTACTCAAACTTATGCGATAGCGGTTGACATTTCTGAAGATGCCTTAAAAACAGCTACAAAAAATGCGAAGCACGCAAACATTGCGCAACACTTTACACCTTTGCTTAGTGATTGGTTTACTTCTGTCACAGGCCAATTTGATCTTATTATTTCCAATCCACCCTATATTCCAGAAAAAGATATCAAAAACCTTGCAAAAGAAGTACGTCTGCATGATCCGCTACGTGCTTTAGTTGGTGGAAAAGATGGCCTTGATTTTTATCGAAAACTCGCACATGAATCAGCAAATTATCTAAAAGAAAAAGCTTATGTCGCTGTTGAAATCGGATATTCTCAGCAAAAAGAAGTCTGCGATTTGTTTAAAAAAAATGGTTTTGAATATTTAAAAATGCGCAAAGATTTAAATGGCATACCTCGCGCACTTCTTTTTTCACTTAATGTTTAAAATTCCCAGTCGTCATCTGTGGTTGCAACGGCTTTACCAATAACATAAGAAGAACCTGAACCTGAAAAGAAGTCATGATTTTCATCGGAATTTGGCGATAAAGCTGCCAAAATAGCAGGGTTAACTCGACAAACTTCAGGTGGAAAAAGAGGCTCAAAACCCAAATTCATTAATGCCTTATTCGCGTTATAATGAATAAAAACTTTAACATCCTCTGTCAATCCAATAGCGTCATAAAGATCTTCAGTGTATTTACATTCAATACTGTAAAGATCAAACAGCATATTAAAAGCAAAGTCTTTTATTTCTTGCTTTTTAGCTTCATCAAGTTTAGCAAACCCTAATTGAAACTTATAACCAACATAATAACCATGAACCGCTTCATCACGGATAATAAGCCGGATTAAATCAGCTGTATTAGTCAGCTTAGCACGACTTGACCAATACATAGGTAAATAAAAACCAGAATAAAATAAAAAGCTTTCAAGCAAGGTCGAAGCAATTTTTTTCTTTAATGGATCACTTGCTTCATAACGTTCAAGTACTAACGTTGCCTTTTTCTGTAAATGAACATTTTCTTCTGACCATCTGAAAGCATCATCGACTTCTGCTGTTGAACATAAAGTTGAAAAAATAGAAGAATAAGAACGTGCATGAACTGCTTCCATAAATGCAATATTTGTCAAAACAGCTTCCTCATGTTCTGTTATTGCATCAGCCATAAGTGAAATGGCTCCTACAGTATTTTGAACTGTATCAAGCAAAGTCAGCCCCGTGAAAACACGAATTGTCAGCTTGCGCTCTTCCTCTGTTAGACTTGCCCATGAAGGAATATCATTGGAAAGTGGTACTTTTTCAGGTAACCAAAAATTTCCAGTCAAACGATTCCAAACTTCAAGATCTTTTTCATCATGCAACTTATTCCAATTTACAGCGGAAATAACAGGATTTTTAGTTGAAATTCGTGTCATATAATATGTTCCTTCTACAAGCTGCACGAAACACAGCCATCAACTTCTGTTCCACTCAGTGCCTTTTGTCGCAGACGGATATAATAAACACTTTTTATGCCTTTTTTCCAAGCATAAATTTGTGCGCAGTTAACATCACGCGTAGTAGCTGTATCAGGAAAAAATAAGGTTAACGAAAGACCTTGATCTACATGCTGCGTCGCAGCAGCGTAAGTATCAATAATTTTTTCAGGCCCAATCTCATAAGCATCCTGATAGAAATCTAAATTTGTATTATCCATATAAGGAGCAGGATAATAAACGCGTCCAATCTTGCCTTCTTTACGAATTTCAATCTTTGAAGCAATTGGATGAATCGAAGAAGTCGCATGATTAATATAGGAAATAGACCCTGTAGGCGGAATAGCTTGAAGATTGCGATTATAAAGCCCATGTTCAATAATTGATTTCTTGAGCCCCTTCCAGTCTTCTTGATTTGGTATAACGATATTATTACGCTCAAAAAGTTCTTGTACAAGTGGAAATTGTGGTTTCCATTCTGTTTCAATATATTTCGTAAAAAAACTGCCATCTGCATAAGCTGATTTTTCAAATCCCACAAATACTTTTTGACGTTCGCGCGCAATCAAATTGGAAGCACGCAGTACGTGATATGTCACTGTATAAAAATAAATATTAGTGAAATCAATTGCTTCCGGCGATCCATAATAAATCCGCTCACGAGCTAAAAAACCATGCAAATTCATTTGTCCCAAACCAATTGCATGGCTTTCGGAATTACCTTTTGCAATAGAAGGTACACACGCAATATTACTCATATCAGAAACAGCAGTAAGAGCACGAACAGCTGTTTCCACTGTCCAACCAAAATCACTGCTTTCCATTGCTTTTGCAATGTTCATTGAACCAAGATTACACGATATATCATTCCCAACTGTACGATAAGTTAAATCTGTTTCCAGTTCACTTGCTTCATTTACCTGCAAAATTTCTGAGCATAAATTACTCATATTAATACGACCCGCTATCGGGTTGGTTCTATTAGCTGTATCTTCAAACAAAAGATACGGATAACCTGATTCAAATTGTATTTCCGCCAATGTCTGAAAAAAAACACGCGCACTTATTTTCTTTTTACGGATTTTTGAATTATCAACAAAAGATCGATAATGCTCTGTCAAAGAAATGTCGCTAAAAGGTTTCCCCACAATCCGCTCAATGTCATAAGGCGAAAATAAGTACATATCCTCATTATTACGTGCAAGTTCAAAAGTAATATCAGGGATAACAACACCAAGCGAAAGAGTTTTGATTCTAACCTTTTCGTCAGCATTCTCGCGCTTTGTATCTAAAAATGTCATAATATCTAAATGATGCGCATGTAAATAGACAGCACCAGCGCCTTGTCGCGCACCAAGTTGATTAGCATAAGAAAATGCATCTTCTAATAATTTCATCACAGGCAAAACACCAGATGACTGATTTTCTATCTGTTTGATCGGTGCCCCTGCTTCTCGCAAATTAGTCAAACAAAGTGCAACACCTCCACCACGTTTTGAAAGTTGCAAAGCTGAATTAATCGAGCGACCAATTGACTCCATATTATCTTCAACCCGCAATAAAAAACACGATACCAACTCACCTCGTTGTTTTTTTCCCGCATTTAAAAACGTTGGTGTTGCAGGTTGAAACCGCCCTGTAATAATTTCATCAACCAAACACTCAGCAAGAGTTTTATTGCCTTGCGCTAAATACAAAGCAACAAGGCAAACACGATCTTCATAACGCTCAAGATAGCGCTTTCCATCAAAGGTTTTTAGTGTATAACTGGTATAATATTTAAACGCCCCTAAAAAAGTAGGAAAACGAAACTTAAATGCATAAGCACGTTTAAACAGCTTTTTGACAAAAGAAAAATCATAAAGCTCAAATAATGCTTTCTCGTAATAACCTTCTTCTACCAGATAATCTATTTTTTCCTTCAAATCATGAAAAAAAACTGTATTTTGATTAACATGCTGGAGAAAATATTGCCGCGCAGCAAGGCGATCCATATCAAATTGAATATGACCATTTTCATCATAAAGATTAAGCATTGCATTGAGTGCATGATAATCTGTAATTTGATCCGGCTTCTGCAGCCCTTCCATATCTATTTTTTCCAAAACTTTTCTAATCCCTTTTTAACAAAAATAACGTCTTCATCTGTTCCACGCAACTCAAAACGATAAAGGCAAGGTACAAAACATTTTTCAGAAATAATCTTGCTCGCTAAACTATAATTACAACCGAAATTACGATTTCCGCCTCCAATTACTCCACGAATTAATTTACGGTTTTCTCTTTCATTAAGGAAGTGAATAACGGGCTTTGGCACCGCCATCCTGCCTTCTCCATTTGCATAGGTAGGTACAACCAATATATAAGGCTCCCCAACTAACACAGATGGTTTTTTTTTATCAATTTTGAAAAGCTGTTGACCTAACTGAGAAACGAAATACTCAGTATTACCCGTTACACTCGAATAATAGACAATAAGCCCCATTAGCCACAAAGACCATTAATCATATCTGGTCTAAAACCCGACCAATGATTTTCACCACACACAACTACAGGAACCTGACGATATCCTAGAGATTGAATAAAATTATAGGCTTGTTTATCACGGGAAATATCAACGACACGATAATTAATACCTTTAGCGTCAAAGGCACGATAAGTAGCATTACATTGGACACAAGATGGCTTACTATAAATAGTTATAGACATTCTTTTCAACTTTCATATTTCAAAAAAGACAACCTAAAAAAGTTCACTCTGACAATTTATACAAATACTTACAAAATAATAAAAATAGTAACTTTCATGTAAAATATATGCAGCTATATTTCAGTTACAAATAAATACAAACCCTTAGATATTAAGTTATCACACCCATGACTAAGTAATAAAAACTTGATACTAACAAATGATCATTTTACAAATAATACAAAACAACATTTTAAATCACTTCGACTTAACTTATTTCCACTCCCCTTTTACTGTTTTTATAAAAATAGTAAGAGGATGTTCCTTAACATCCTTTTAGACTTCCCACATTGCAAAAAGGTTTTTGATTTCAAACAACACAGCCCCCCCTAAACAGACACTTTAGCGGAACTACTACTCAATTATTCACAATACAATTTTATTTTTACTATATTGTAGAAGCAATCAAAGCTTCAAAAATGCGTGATATTCTCATTTGCACTCATTTAGAATCATCAATCATTTTGATACTATATATAGTATACACGCACGTTATTTCGTCAAGAAAAATTCAAACATTATTTTGAATTTTCCACGATCTTCCCATTGAAGTACACAACCTTCAAAAACATATGCAATAATATAACATTTCATTGACAAATGTAACTATATAACATAACTTATTTAGAGAAAATAGATAATGGTATTGATATGTACTTATATTTTAACAATGTAACACTAGGTTATGCAAATAAGATAATAATAAAGGATTTTTCAGCAAAATTAACAGTGAACTCATTAATCGCAATAATTGGCGATAACGGTTCTGGAAAATCTACATTGCTTAAAGCCATCGCAGGATTGATTAAGCCTATTAGTGGCAAAATCACAAAACCAATGAAAAGCCGTATCGCTTATCTTGCCCAACAGTGTGAAATTGACCGAACGTTTCCAATCAATGTAGAAACGCTTATAAAGACAGGACTGTGGTCTTTTTGTGGATTATTGAAAAAACAGCGCTCTTATCAAGATAAAATTAAAAATGCACTTGAAATAGTTGGGCTTACAGAGCTTGCTAATAGCTCGCTTGATACACTATCAAGTGGTCAATTACAGCGTGCTCTTTTTGCACGTATCATTGTACAGGATTCTGACATTATATTACTTGATGAACCTTTCAACGGTGTAGATCTCAATACCCAAAAAGATCTTCTTGCGCTAATTACTCATTGGCAAAAACAAGGACGAACTGTTCTTATGGCGCTGCATGATCCTCTCATTGTTCAAGAGCATTTTCCTCAAACGATTCAGATCAATAAACAATGTGCCTTTTATAGAGAAACAGAATCATTTTTTACCCCTAGTGGCCATCATATCATGCCATTTTTCATACCTAGTTTTTCTCCTAATAATTCACCAAAACAATATTTCCCTGTCAATGATTCTAAGTAGATTGGATCATAATACGTGTACGAGTTTTTCCTTGCACCTTTCATTGATTTCAAATTCATGCAAAATGCCTTAATCGGTTCAACTTTGTTAGCCATTAGCACCTGCCCTATCGGTGTATTTTTGACACTACGCGGAATGAGCTTAATAGGCGATGCCATGTCTCACGCCATTCTTCCTGGTGTTGCAATTTCTTTCCTTTTTTACGGATTTTCTCTTATTCCTATGGCTATTGGCGGTATCTTAGCCGGCATTATTGCCTCATTAGCAACTGCCTTAATTTCACGCAATGGCTTTCAAAAAGAAGACGCGTCAATGGCAGTCTTTTATCTTATTGCACTAGCAACAGGTGTCATTATTATTTCGCTCAAAGGATCAACTGTTGATCTTCTACATCTTTTATTTGGTTCAGTTCTTTCTATTGACACACAAACTCTTTGGTTAATTACCACCTTAATGTTGATAACAATGAGCAATCTGTGTATTTTCTGGCGTGCTCTTATAATGGAAAGCCTTGATCCATTGTTTTTTAAATCACTTTCTCCCTTAGGAAAATATATCCATATATTATTACTTGGACTTACGGTATTTAATCTGGTTGGTGGTTTCCACTCACTAGGAGCTCTAATGTCGGTCGGCATTATGATGATTCCAGCCATCACAGCTCGTTTTTGGCTTTCGCGGCTAGGGCTTATTTGTGTGCTATCTATCATTTTAGGAATAATTTCCAGCGCATTTGGTCTATTACTTTCTTTTCATGTATCACTTCCTTCTGGCCCTACTATTATTTTAGTTGCAGGATTTATCTATATTCTCTCTTGCTTCATAAGCCCACGCGGCTTTATTGCAGCACGGTTCCCTCGTCTTTTTTATACCTCTTCTTCATCATAGAAAAACAATATGCACATACGTGTTAAACAATTTGCCTTGCTCGGCTTTATTTTATTCCTCCCCTTTTTTTCATCTTCTGCCATTGCAAATAACAAGATCAAAGTTGTCGCAAGCTTTTCTATTCTTGCAGACTTGGTAGAAAATGTAGGAGGTGACCATATTTCTGTGATAACTCTAGTTGGTCCTAATGCAAGCATTCACACATATGAGTCTACTCCACGTGATGTAAAAGTTCTTAAAGACGCTCACGTTATTTTTGTTAATGGACTTCATTTAGAGGATTCTATTAACCGACTCATCGCAGCAAGTGGTACAAAAGCACTTCTTATTGAAGCTAGTGCCAACATTCCTGCCCTTACATTTAAACATCAAGAACATGGTACAAAACATCATCATCACAATAGCATTGATCCACATGCTTGGCAGGCTATCTCTAATGTGAAAATTTATGTCAAAAATATCGCTGCTGCCTTCTGTAAAATTGATCAACAATCATGTGAAAACTATAATACAAATGCTGATGCCTATATCCAAAAACTCGATACATTACAAACAACCATCACAACACAAATTGCGACCATCCCAAAAGATAAGCGTACCATTATCACATCTCATGATGCTTTTAGTTATTTTGCTCATGAATATGATTTTACTATATTTGCCCCTCAAAGTATTTCAACAGAGATAGAAGCCACTGCAGCAGATGTCGCCAACCTTATTAAGCAAATTAAAGCCAATAAAGCATCTGCATTGTTTGTTGAAAATATCTCTAACCCCCGCCTTATAGAACAGATTGCAAAAGAAACAAATTTGAAAATTGGTGGCATTCTTTATTCTGATGCATTATCGGAAAAAAACGGCCCTGCAGCAACTTATTTGAGTATGATGCAACACAATGTTAACAGTATCATCAATGCAATACAGAACACTCAAATTTTCAATAACTAAGACGTAAACAACAGTTTCCAAATAAAGCCCAACGGCATCTTACTAAAGATAATAAATAAATACTATATATTCTTACCTAAACAATACCAACTTCTTTCATCTTTGATCAGCTTTCTATTCTGCTCTTTTTTGAATTATTGTAGTCAATTACTTATAGTTATCATTGTACTCATTGGCATAATATTTCTAAAATGGTAAAACTAGCAAGCTTATACAAATTCGTTTGACCTTTTCGTGGTTCATGTTTAAATGAATTAACATATTTCTGAAATGAACCATCATGGCATTATTTATGCATCATAGTATATAATCTTGAAAGAACTATGTTCTATCAACTCAGAAAGGTGAATCATGAACCGTTTTTATCTTTCCGCAGCAGCATTTGCAATTGTTATGACTGCAGCAACAACGGGTTTCACGCAAATAAAAATCAGTTTTTGGCATTCTATGAGCGGTGAGCTAGGAAAACAAACTGAAAATTTAATTAATGATTTTAATGCAAGTCAATCTGATTATAAAATCATTCCTTCATTTCGTGGAGAATATGAAGAAAGCATGGTCTCACTTATTGCAGCATTTCGCGGAAAACAGCAGCCAGTTCTTGCCCAAATTTATGAAATTGGTACAAGTACCATGATGGCTGCAAAAGATGCAATTTATCCACTTTATCAACTCATGAATGACACAAAACAAGAATTTAACTCTGCAGACTATTTGTCTACCATCAGTAGCTATTACTCTGATGAGAAAGGACGAATGCTTTCTATGCCATTCAATGCTTCAACACCAATCCTTTTTTATAATAAAGATATTTTTAAAAAAGCAGGGCTTGATCCAGAACAACCGCCCAAAACATGGCAAGATGTTGAAAACTTTTCCAAAAAAATTCTCAACAGTAAAGCAGCAAGTTGTGGTTTTACAATGGCTTATGCAGCCCAATGGATTGGTTTAGAAAATTTCTCAGCATTACATAATATTCCCTTCGGAACAAAAGAAAACGGTTTTAGTGGGCTTGATTCAGAACTAACAGTAAATGGACCTTTGCAAATACGTATGTGGACTGATCTTAAAAAATGGTCAGATCAAGGTATTTTTCGCTACGGTGGCCCAGCTGGTGCATTAGATTCAGCCCCAATGTTTATGGCACAACATTGTGCAATCTTTATACAATCTTCAGGATCGCTTAGCGGTATCATTTCAGAAGCTCAGTTTAATGTTGGATTTGGTATGCTACCCTATTATGCTGATGTGAAAAATGTACCACAAAACTCAATTATTGGGGGTGCTTCTATTTGGGTTTTAAAAGGTCATACACCTGAAGAATATGCAGGAGCAGCGGCCTTCCTTAAATTTCTCTCGCGGACAGATAATCAAGCAAAATGGCACCAGACAACAGGCTATCTCCCCATCACAAAAGCTGCTCATGAACTAAACAAAGAACAACACTTTTATGAAAAAAACCCAGGTGCAAATATTGCTATTCAACAAATTGATCTCAACCCACCAACAGAGAACTCAAAAGGAATAAGATTTGGTAACTTCCCACAAATTCGTTCTATCCTTGATCAAGAATTGGAGGCCATCCTTAATGGCTCAAAAACACCTAAAGCTGGATTGGATAAAGCGGTCGAACGTGGCAATAAACTTTTGCGTGAATTTGAAAAAGCTAATCATTAAGATTTTATGATTATTGTTAAAAGCTAAAAATTTGACTTCAAAAACCGATTTTTCCAACTTTCTTTTGGTTTCTCTTCCAACACCTCTTACTAAAGAGCTCCGCAAATGCAAGAAAAACATGCATATTTTAAAAATAGACTATTCTCTTATTGTCTACTCTTTCCTCAGCTTTCTATAACTTTCTTGTTTTTCTTTTGGCCTACTGCCCAAGCGATAAAATCATCTTTTGAGCGTGAAGATCCGTTTGGTTTAACCACAACTTTTATTGGGATTGAAAACTATGTAACAGTTCTCTCTGATCCAATTTACATAAAATCATTTCTTACAACCATAATATTTTCTGTCTCTGTTACTGTTATTTCAATGACGATATCGCTTCTTTTAGCGGTTTCAGCTGATCGCGTTATTCATGCAAAAAAGGCTTATACAATACTCTTGCTCTGGCCTTATGCGGTTGCCCCCGTATTAGCAGGTATATTATGGCTGTTTATTTTTCACCCAACTATTGGAATTATTCCTTTTCTTCTTGAAAAAATAAATGTTATTTGGAATCATCGTATTAATAGCACTCAAGCAATGATCCTCATTGTGATTGCTGCTAGTTGGCAACAAATTTCTTACAATTTTCTTTTTTTTCTGGCTGGACTTCAATCTATACCACAATCTCAAATAGAAGCAGCCGCCATTGATGGCGCTGGGCCTTTTAAACGATTTTGGACTATAGTCTTCCCACAACTTTCACCAACAACCTTTTTTCTTCTTGTTATCAACATCAATTATGTCATGTTCGATACATTTGGCATTATTGATAATATAACTTTTGGAGGACCTGCGCATGCAACAACCACGCTTGTCTATAAAATATATGACGACGGTTTTAGAAATCAAATAATCGGTGCATCAGCAGCGCAATCAATAATCTTAATGTTTATGGTTATTGGTTTAGTACTTATCCAGTTTCGCTGGATTGAACGACGCGTACAATATTAAGGAAGGAAATTATGGTTGAAAATCGCCCTTTTTTGACATTTCTGACCCATCTTATCCTTATCGTCGGCATTATCATTATTTGTTTTCCAGTTTACGTTGCTATTATTGCTTCAACTCATAACTCAGCTGCATTTAGCTCGGGAACACTCCCTCTCTTACCAGGACAATATACTTTAGAAAACTACAAAATAATTTTTGGTGATGGTCTTGCGCAACTTGGTCTTCCAAACCTCTTACCACTTTTAATAAACTCACTCATAATGGCAATTGGTATTAGCGTTGGAAAAATTATTATTTCACTCCTCTCTGCTTACGCAATTGTCTATATGCGCTTCCCTTTTCGTAAAACGGCTTTTGCTTTGATCTTCGTCACATTAATGTTACCCATTGAAGTTCGTATTATTCCAACATATGCAGTCGTCGCACAGTTAAACATGATAAATACTTACAGTGGAATGATTATTCCATTGATTGCCTCAGCAACTGCTACATTTTTATTTCGTCAATTCTTCTTGACTGTTCCCGATGAACTTTTAGAAGCTGCTCGCATTGATGGTGCAGGACCATTTAAGTTTTTTAAGGATATCCTTTTACCTCTTAGTAAAAATAATATAGCTGCTTTATTTATTATTATGTTCATCTATGGATGGATACAGTATCTCTGGCCTCTACTTGTTATGACAGATCAAGACCACCAAACCATTCTCATTATCCTTAAACAACTTATTGTAGAATCACTTCAACACGATCCTCAATGGAATATCCTTATGGCAGTATCGGTTATCGCTATGGCACCACCCGTTTTAGTTATCATCTGCATGCATCGGCTTTTTGTTAAAGGCCTCACTGAAACGGAGAAATAGCCATGGCTATTATTCAATTATCAAATATAAAAAAACAATATGATAATGACACTACGGTCATTAATGATTTGAACTTAACCATTGCTGATAGCGAGCTTCTTGTCATTGTTGGTCCCTCCGGATGTGGAAAATCAACTTTATTACGCATCATTGCTGGACTCGAACAAGTCACCTCAGGTGAGCTCTATATTGATAATAAACATATCAACAATTATGAACCAGCTGATCGTGACATTGCTATGGTTTTTCAAAATTACGCACTCTATCCACATATGACAGTACGTGGCAACTTGGAATACGGCCTTAAAAATCGAAAAACACCCAAAGAAGAGATTAATAGGCGCGTCACACATGCTGCAAAACTTTTAGAAATAGAGCCATTTCTTGACCGTAAGCCACAGCAATTATCAGGAGGACAACGCCAACGTGTTGCAATGGGACGTGTTATTGTTCGTCAACCACGTGTCTTTCTTTTCGATGAACCGCTTTCAAACCTTGATTCAAAATTGCGTACACAAATGTGTATTGAAATTAAAAAACTACAACGCTCATTAAAAACAACCAGTCTCTATGTCACCCACGATCAACTAGAAGCTATGACACTGGCTGATAGAATAGTCGTTATGAATAAAGGAGCTATCGAACAAATTGGAACGCCAATGGAAATTTACGATTATCCAGAAACAATATTTGTTGCAAATTTTATTGGCTCTCCCCCTATGAATTTCCTTGATCGTCAAGCTCTAGAACAACATTTAAACAGTTCATTTTCTTGTAGTGAACAAACTGATATTTTAGCATTTAGACCAGAAGCAATTTTGTTGGGTGAGCACCCAGACAAAGGACCAGTTTTTCATACACACATTGAACTCATCAAACCTGTAGGAACAGGATGTCATGTCTTAACACGTTGGAATAATACCGTTTTCACAGTTGATATAAAAGAGCGCCTTATAAGTAGTTATGGGCAAAAATTAAATTTCACCGTTCCTAATCAGAGTTTTCATACTTTTAACAAGATTACAGGAAAACGCACATAATTAATAAAACTTAATTTAATTTCATAAGATTTTTTAGAAAACCTTTTATTTAATTAACTTTCGTCTTTATCATGACACATAAATTATAATAAAGACTGTTTTTCATTTTGTGAACGTAATTGTAAAGCAAGATCAGGTTGATCTGTTGTAATGTAATGCACAGGCATATTAAGCCAATGTGATAAACGAGCCTTCCCATTTATTGTCCAAACACCGACAGTAAAGCCAGCATCAAGTGCAGATTCAATAAAGTTTTGCGATACAATTGAACCATCTAAACTCAGATCAGAGTACCCCAATTGTTTCCATTTAGAAAAATGGCAAAACATATCACCTTCAAAATTATCTATACATGGACCAGATGGTATTCCTGCCTCAACAAAAGGGCGCAAACAAGCAGAATCAAAACTAATTGCTGAAACTCGTTTTGCCAAATTTCGGCTATTAATCAATCTAAGAGCTTTTTGAGATAAAATATATTCACGCTCAACCGCACCACATGTTTTAATTTCAAGACGCAGTGCAACGTTTGTTGGTACTAAAAGATCTAATAATTCTTCTAATAAAGGAGGAGGCTCAGTACTGCCTTTTACACAGAGTTGTTTACGTGTTTCATTATCAATATCATGAATATAGTCTTTCTGCCCCACCAATTGCTCAAGACAAAAATCATGAAATACCACTATCTCACCACTTTTAAGGAGATGAATGTCACATTCAATTTCATCAACTCCCAATGCAATTGCATGACGAAATGCTGAAAGTGTATTTTCGGAATAGAGATTAGCTCCACCACGATGAGCAACAATTTTTGGTTTAAACATAGATTATTTTTTACTTCCAAACTTCATACTATATCAATTAAAGAGAATAAGATGAGGATTAAAAAACAATATCAACCCAAGAACACTCCTCTCTAAACAATTACTCTTTTCTTTCAATTACCTTAAATACCACTTTCCAACAGCTTTTGATTTTTCAAACACTTGCATCTGATCTAATTATTCCCACTCAATAGTACCAGGAGGCTTTGAAGTTATATCGTAAACAACACGATTAATACCTCGAACTTCATTAATAATACGCGTTGCTACCTTGCCCAAAAAATTCATATCATACGGATAAAAATCAGCAGTCATACCGTCTACAGATGTTACAGCACGAAGAGCGCAAACAAATTCATAAGTACGTCCATCACCCATAACACCAACAGTTTGAACAGGAAGAAGAACAGCAAAAGCTTGCCAAATTTCGTCATAAAGACCTGCTTTACGAATTTCATCAAGGTAAATAGCATCCGCTTCACGTAAAATTTCTAATTTTTCTGGCGTTACTCCACCTGGACATCGAATTGCAAGACCAGGACCTGGAAAAGGATGGCGCCCAATAAATTGCTCAGGCAAACCTAACTCTCTTCCTAAAGAACGGACATCATCTTTAAACAATTCACGCAATGGCTCTACAAGTTGCATATTCATTCGCTCTGGTAATCCACCCACATTATGGTGACTTTTAATTGTTATTGCGTCACCAACAGCTGAAATACTTTCAATAACATCTGGGTAAAGTGTTCCTTGAGCTAAAAACTGTGCACCACCTACCTTTTTGGCTTCTTCTTCAAAAACTTCAATAAAAAGGTGACCTATAGTTTTGCGCTTTTTCTCTGGATCTGTTTCACCCTTCAGAGCATTGATAAACTTATGAGCAGCATTAACGTGAACAAGCTTTATATTATAATTATCGCGAAACAATGTAAGAACTTCTTCAGCTTCATTCTTACGCATCAACCCATGATCTACAAAAATACATGTCAGTTGTTCTCCTATCGCTTCATGAAGTAATACAGCTGTAACCGATGAATCCACCCCACCTGAAAGACCACAGATCACTCGACTTTTTCCGACTTCTTTGCGAATCGCAGCTATAGCTTGATCACGATAAGCAGCCATAGACCAGTCACTTTTAAGACCAGAGATTTTATAAACAAAATTTTGCAAAAGTTTTATACCATCTGGTGTGTGGACAACTTCAGGGTGAAACTGCACTGCGTAAAAATGCCGTTTCTCATCAGCAATGGCGGCATAGGGAGCACCTTGTGATGTTCCGATTACATGAAAACCTTCTGGCAAAGCCGTCACACGATCACCATGACTCATCCATACTTGTTGACATGATCCTTTTTCCCAAACACCATCAAAAAGCGTACTTTCCTCTTTCACTTCTAAAGAAGCACGCCCAAATTCACGCTCATGTCCAGCTTCAACTTTTCCACCAAGTTGAACACACATGATTTGTTCACCATAACAAATACCAAGAACTGGAATGCCAGCTTCAAAAATTTCTACCGGAGCACGTGGTGAACCATTATCAACCGTCGAATAAGGACTACCTGATAAAATAACAGCTTTAGGCTTAATACTTTTGAACTTCTCCAAAGCCAATTGAAAAGGAACAATTTCGGAATAAACACCTATTGCCCGCACTCGCCGTGCAATTAGCTGTGTAACTTGTGAACCAAAATCAATAATAAGAATAGTATTTGAATGCGATATACTCATAGAAAACCAATCAATAATTACAAAGAATAGCAAATGGGATTTATGGTTTAATCTTTCTCTTTTCACAAGCCTTTTGGCATTAGAAAAATATCATTGTTATACAATTTGAAATAAAAAACGTGGGAATACATTTTCAATGCTTCTTTTGTAAAATAGCTAAAAAGAAACCATCTGTCTGAGTTGATGCTGGTGATAAAGTTAGTCCATAATTCGAAAATATTGGTTGTATAGTTGAAGAACTAAAATGCCGCTGCCAAAGCGCACGCAGATCTACGGAGCAAAAATTGGAATGTTGTTGAAGAAAACGGGAAATTTGCTCTTCATTCTCATCTATAAAAAGAGAACATGTAATATAAACTAAACGTCCATTCGACTTAAGATAAACTAATGCCTCATTCAAAATAGCGAATTGCTCTGCTTGGCGCTGTTTTACTTGCTCTAGTGTCAAACGCCATTTCGCATCTGGGCGGCGGCGCCAGGTTCCTATTCCGCTACATGGGGCATCTAATAAAACTATATCCATCTGACCTACTAATGGCTTTAATTCTTCTACATGCACCCGTGATTGTACATTATGGATACCAGCTCGGCGAAGACGATTAAAAATAGGAGCTAAGCGAACTTTATTTGAATCATAAGCATAAATTTGTCCCCGATTATTCATATTAGCAGCCAAAGCTAATGTTTTTCCACCAGCCCCCGCACAATAATCCAATAACTGTATACCTGCTTTTGCTTCTGTAAGATGAGCAACAATTTGAGATCCCAAATCCTGTACTTCAAAGTGCCCTTTTTGGAAAGAAGGTTCAACTTGTACATTAGGATGACGGCCAAATTTTTCAATCGGTGCAATTCTTAAAGCTTGCTTAAACCACGAAAAAGATTGAACTTTGATTTTTGCTAATTCTTTGAGCACCTTTTCTGGTGTTGCTTTTAAACTGTTCACTCGTAAATCTAACGGAGGACGTGTTGCTAAAGCAGCAGCTTCAATTACCCAATTGTCAGCAAATAAGGGTTGAAGATGAGCTTGACACCATCGAGGAATATCACCACGAATATAGTCTGGTGCATCAACCAACTGACGTTTTTGCCATGAATGACGTTGTTCAGGGGCTAATAATTGTGGTGCAAACCGATCTCCTTCTAAAGTACTATCAATTTGTTCAATCGTCATTTCTCCAGTATCTAACAAAGCTCCAAAAGCTATGTTCCGAATATCATCACTATCCATACGCCATTGTAATGAATAACGTCGTCTCAAAACATCATAAACAATTGTACCAACTGCTGCACGATCACTTACTCCAGCAAAACGATGAGAAAGCCCCCAATCTTTTAAAGATTCACTTGCAGGACGATGCCGCATCTCTATTTCTCTTAGAACATCTATTGCTGCTTGCAAACGCCCACCTAATCGCAATGCATTCTCCTATTCAAATTGCTATCAATAAATAATTAAATCAAAAATTTTAAATGATCTTCTTTATTTTCAACTATAATTTTTAAATAACCCCAAAATTTATTATTGAAAACCGAATACTTCTAGCACTGTAGGCTAGAATTTTATTCTGAAGAAAGATAGAATTACTATTTCTATAACGTCGATATTAACGAAGATTATAAATCTCTTTTATAAGCAAGAACATTGGGAAATAATATAATGACAAAACCGATACTCGCTCTTATTGATTCTTCAGTTTATGCAAAACCTGTATGTGACCTAGCATTATGGGCTGCTAAATCTATGCAAACAACAATTCGGTTGTTGTATGTCTTGGATAAATCGGAAGAAGAAATTAGTTTACCAGATATACAACAAGCCGACAATAATACACTAAATCCATCCGACGTAAAACAACAAGATACCACTCTTGCTAAAGCACTTTTTGCACAAAAAGTTGGACAAACAACTTTGGAGGAAGCAAAAGATTATCTCAATTCTCAGAGTCACATTGAAATTGAAACACGCCTACGTCATGATAGCCTTATTGATGCATTAAATACTTATAATACCCAATCTTCGCTTATTGTTATGGGAAAACGTGGTGAACAAACAGCATCTGATAAAAAACGATTAGGGCTCAATTTTGAAAACGTTGTACGCTCCTCTGAGCTTCCAATTCTTGTTGCTTCACGTCATTTTTGCCCGATTCAAAGAGTTCTCATAGCTTTTGATGGTGGTCCTTTGATCATGAAAGCCATTGATTCTATTTGTACACGAAAATTTTTTAATAATCTAAATTATGTATTAGGTATGGCAGAATTACAAACACAAGCTGTGCAAGACAGTTTCAACGAAACATTAGCGCGATTACAATCCGCTGAAATTAAAGTTGAACCACTCAAAACAGAAGATAGCCTTGAACAAATGATTCTTCAGAACATTCAGACACTTCACCTTGATATGCTAATTATGGGAGCTTTTCATCATTCTAAAATGTATAATTTTTTATTTGGTTCCAAAACTCAGACTATTATCCATAAATCACCTATTCCAGTTATGATTACACGAGAATTATAAAGCTCTCTTTACCTTAATAAAAACAAACACTAAGTGGTTTAGCCAATAGTTTCGAGCATTAAACAGTTTACATTATAAAAAACACTTTTTGTTTAGGAGTGCTCTCACGCCATTCATTATATTCATCTTATTTCAAACAAAACGTAAATGAACTTTTTTAAAAATTCTCGGAACTACTATTTGATATGACCGTTCCTCTATATTGGTATATGTCAGATAATTAAAAAGGAGAAAATTAATGAATACTCATAATAATGGGAAAATAGCTGTATCTAAAAGCAGTCAGAATACAATGTCCTCACACAATAGAAAGAAATCCGTCCAAAGTAATCAAACTAGCGATCGCCACTGCGCATTAAAAGCAGGACGGAAAAATATGAAAAACTAATCTTTTCATTTTAAGATAACTTCTAGAAGGAATTGGAATAGTAACACCCAATTCCTTCTTTTGGTAAGTTTAGAATCGCAATACATAACCGCAAACACATGATAGATACCATATCATTTTTCCAAAAGAACTCGTTGTATTGATATAAAATAACACCATGTTTTAGCGTATCAAATAGGACCACGATAATTTGGACTTTCCCGCGTAATGGAAACATCATGTGTATGACTTTCATAAAAACCAGCATTCGTAATACGAACAAATGTTGCTTTTTTACGAAACTCAACTAAATTTTGTGCTCCAACATAGCCCATTGAAGCACGTAACCCGCCAGCCAACTGGTGTAAAACTGATGCTATAGGACCTTTATAAGCAACTTGACCCTCAACACCTTCAGGTACCAGTTTAAGTTCATCCTGAACCTCAGCTTGAAAATAACGATCTGCCGATCCTCTCGCCATAGCAGCAACCGACCCCATACCCCGATAAGCTTTAAAAGAACGCCCCTTATAAAGATAAACTTCCCCAGGACTTTCATCGGTACCAGCTAAAAGAGAGCCAATCATAGCAGCGCAAGCTCCTCCTGCCAAAGCTTTAGCAAAATCACCTGAAGTTTTGATACCACCATCAGCAATAATGGGAATCCCTGCTTTATCAGCAACTTCTGCAGCATCCATAATAGCTGAAAGCTGAGGCACACCAACACCTGAAACAATTCGCGTTGTACAAATAGAACCAGGCCCAATACCAACTTTTACCGCATCTGCACCACTATCAATCAAAGCTTGTGTTGCTTGTGGAGTCGCTACATTACCAGCCATAATAGTTGTAGAAAGCGCCATTTTTTTAATACGTTCAATCGTTTCTAACACACGCTGAGAATGTCCATGAGCTGTATCAATCACCAATACATCAACGCCTGCTTCAACTAATCGTTCAGCTCGTTCAATTCCATTATCCCCTACACCACTAGCAGCTGCAACACGTAAACGGCCTTGTGAATCTTTAGTAGCATTCGGATGTAGCCGTGCTTTTTCAATATCTTTGACTGTTACCAAACCAACACAGCGATTTTGCCCGTCTACAACCAATAGTTTTTCAATACGGTGATAATGTAAAAGATACTTTGCTTCATCTAATTGAACATTTTCACGCACTGTGATTAAATTTTCATGCGTCATTAATTCACGGATTTTCTGCTTTGGATCTGATGCAAAGCGCACATCCCTATTAGTTAAAATACCAACCAGTTTACCAGAAATTCCACCTTTAGCTCCATTTTCAACAACTGGAATACCTGAAATGCCATGAGAACGCATTAAATTCTTTGCCTCTTCCAGTGTCGCATCTGGCCCAATTGTTACCGGATTAACAACCATACCGGATTCAAATTTTTTTACTTGACGGACTTCTTCAGCTTGCTCTGCAGGGGACATGTTACGATGAATAACACCAAGACCACCAGCTTGAGCCATAGCAATTGCTAAACGCGATTCTGTCACCGTATCCATTGCGGCAGAAAGTAAAGGCAAATTTAATTCAATATCGGCTGCAATACGTGTTTTAAGGTCCACTTGGCTAGGCATAACAAGCGAATGGCCAGGCTGCAGAAGTACGTCATCAAAGGTAAGCGCCAATACACCTGTTTTGGTTTCAACAATTTTTGTCATAGCCAAATTCCTTTAATAATGAAACACTGGCAAATAAATATAAAATGCAGCTATAGTTTTTATGCGTTGTGAATTGGCAACAAATTATGCCATGCTACAAACAAAATGAAAAGAAAATAAATATTTTTCCAATATATACTTGTATAAACTATAATTGTGATTCAATTGGCAACCAACTCATTATCTTTGCAAATACGCGACGCCTAAAACTGCTTTCTGGTTCATAATCAATACTATATTGTTTTTCATTTTCAATAAAATCCCAGTAAATAAGATCATTATCCCCAAGACGTAAACAATAACTCATTTCACCTGTTGTTTCCTCTAAAAAAAGCAAATTCAACATAGCTGTAATTGGTGGACACTCAAAAAGAATACCCATTTCTGTATTCAATGAAGCTGATCGAGGATCAAAATTTAAAGATCCAACAAAAGCAGTTTTATGGTCAATTAAAAAAGCTTTTGTATGTAAACTCGCTTTACTTGATCTAAACAACCACAACCGGTGGGAGCCTCCATCCGGTTTTAATTCATAAAGTTTAACACCACTTTTCAATAACGCCTTACGATAAGGTGCATAACCACTATGCACCACCACCACATCAGTAGCCGCTAAAGAATTAGTAAGAATTCTAACATCAACACCTTTTGACACCAAACTGCTCAAATGCTGTGCTCCTGCTTTACCAGGAACAAAATAAGGCGATGTAATTTGGACTGTCTTTTGTGCACCTTCAATAACCTGTGAAAGTACCTCCATTAGCCAATTACCTATTTTCTTTCCTAATGCTTTTTCTGGAGGATCAGAAAGAACTTCAACTTTATCTGCTAAAAATAATCGCTTGCCTGTTTGAATAAAACATTCAAAACTGATATATTTGTTGACATAATCTAAATAAACTTTCGCGACTTTGGAATGACGAAATTTCTGTAATTTATCCTTCCAATTGTCGAGGTTATTTGTACTTTTTGGAACTACTAGAGCATGAATTGGTAACACTACAGGGCTATTCCAAAAATCATCAAAGATAGCTTCTACTTTTTTAACCGACGGACCAATTAACATCAGATCTAGATCTCGGAAACTTGCCTCCCTACCTGCATCAAAATAAGAATCCGCAATATTGCGTCCTCCTACAAAAGCTACTCGTCCATCTACAATAAAAGCTTTATTATGCATTCTGCGTGTTACAACAAGTGCCCGCAATATAATCTCTAAACTACGACGTAAACCACCACTGCGTGCTCGCCCTGGATTAAACATTCTGACTTCAATGTAAGGATGTTTATTAAGCGCAATATAAGCTGGGTCACGTCCCTGAGCATTAATATCATCCAAAAGAAGACGTACTCGTACACCACGATCAGCTGCTTCCACCACTTCACTAAGTAACAAACGTCCTGTTAAATCATCATCCCAAATATAATACATCAAATCAAGACTGCGCTCAGCCTGTGCCGCCGCCATTGTACGAACACAAAACGCATCTAAATTACTAGTAATGAGTGAAAGAGCATCTTTCTCGATCCCTAATCCATTCGTCTCTTTTGCTAATCGACTCACTATACGATCAAGCTTGGTTACATCTTTCTCAACATTAAATGCATAAGAATACTCCTTTATCGTGCTTTTGGCAAAACGGCCATAAGCGTAAATTGCCAACATGCATGCTATGATAAAAAAGATAACAGATCCGATAATCATATGTAACAGAGTCAAAGTGATACACTTTCTAATTTAAAAGCTACTGTACACTCATAAATACGTACTCTAACACTAAAATCAATGTTCTTATCATTGATTGATATAATAAGTAGAATCTCATTATTTGCTTGAAAAAATATAACCATCACATCAGTGATTCTAAAATTCTGCTTCTGATGCGAAAAAGCATGAAATGTCCGTTTATTATCTGTAATATGCAATCTTAACTTCAATACCATAACAATAAAGCTAATTAGAATATCCTTAAACAAAATTGCATATTTATTAAGCTGTAAAACAAAAACATCAATTAAACAATGACTCCAAATCTAGTCAGATGCTCTTAAAAAATAAAAGTCTTTATATTACTATTATTCAAAATAACAATTCTTATGAATAGAAATCTATTATAGATTTTCCTTCTATTTTTGACCGTTTGTCATCCTTGTATTCTTCTATTTTACGATAAAGTGTAGAACGTCCTATACAAAGACGGCGAGAAACCTCACTCATACGCCTCTTATAATGTTTAACTGCCTTTTCAATAATATCGCGCTCCATATCTGCAAAAGTACGGACATGTCCTTCAGAATTTAAAAATTGTATAGACTTTTTTTCAGAATGTTCTTGAACATGATTAGACATAATACTTGGAATACCAAGTAATGAACTTCCCATTAATTGTGGAAAATCGCGAACAGTTAACAAAGGTCCTTCACTGAGTAAAACTGCACGAAATAATAAATTTTCAAGCTCACTATGGTTACCAGGCCAATCATATTGCATAAGTAATGAAATAGCCGATCCCGCCAAACCATGTACATGCGACCGCCCTGTTTCAGTAATGATATGATCAATCAAACGCTGAGAAATTTCTGGAAGATCATCCCTCAATTCCCGCAAAGTAGGAACATTGATACATAATTGGGAAAACTGTTCAAACAAATCATGAAAAAAAACGTTATCTTTAACTAGATCCTCAAGTTGTGACGTTGATATGGCAATAATGCGAAAAGGAGGCTTTTCATTCTTTGTAGCTTCTGCTCTCTCTTTAAGATAATGTGCAAAATGTTTTTGCTGTATAGGCTCGAGTTTATCAACATCACAAAGACAAAGAGTTCCCTTTTCAAGAGAAGAAACTAGTGGTAAAAATTCTTTAAACCATATGTGTTTTTCTTGCTCTGGATCAACAACAGGTGAACATTGAAAGCGGATAAAAGCGCCTTCTGAAAATAAGCTTTCACAGTGAATAATGCGTGCTAATGTTTCACGACCAGTTCCTATTTCACCTGTTATCAAAAGATTCTGTGAGGAAATAGCCGCACCTTTTGATTGTTCTAAAACCACTTGCATTGCACTGCTTTTTGTATAGAGATCAGAAAATCGTAAACAATTTTTATTTCGCCGTTGGATATAATAAACTTCACGTTCTAATGCAGAAGTACGTGAAAGATTATTCAATGTAATTCTCAATCGTAGTGGTGTAACCGGATAAATCCAATAATCAATAGCTCCAGCTCTTAAAGCTTTTTGAAGTGATTCTTGATTATCTTGCTTTGCTATAACAATAACAGGAACAGAGACTCCAGCAGCTCTAATTGTTGTGATCAAATCACTTATACTCAAATCACTCATAACAACATCAAGCAATGCAAGCATGATATTTTTACGTCTATGTAAAAGATCGATCGTACGTAAGCTATTTTCTGCTTCAATAACACGATAACCAAGATCTCGGAGCATAGCAGAAAACTCTATACGTTTTCCGTGATCTTCACTCGCAACAAGAATAGGGCCAACCATAATTTAATAATCTCCTCTGAGACTACTAAACAATATTAATATGAGAATTATTGCAAATCATAAAAAATATTTTACCTTTTGTATCATGCGTGTTAAATTTATTATTTTAATAATTAACAACATTAAGATATTTTTTCCAATTATTTGCTTTTTCATTAATTTTTAGCAAAAACCTCAATATTAATTAATTAAAGTAACTTAATAATAATAATCTTAAGTTTATTATAAATAATTGAAAAGCAACATAAAAATAAATAGAGTGAAACAAATGCAACATATCTGCCGCATTTTATGTCTTATAATTACTATTTTGGCGATAGGGGCCTGTAGCCTTCCACACCATTATGGGCAATACCCAACTGTAGAAAATATACCAACTGGAATTGATGGTGAATGGATTGATAAAAATGGTATTATTTCTTCTTTCCGCAATGGTACTTTTGAAACACGAGCAGCAGACACAAAAGAAAAATTATCAGAAGGCATTTACAATTACGTTAATGCCCAACATGTAGAAATTGAAATACGCTCAATTCTCCGTGGAACTATATCCAAAGCTAACTGTACGTTATCAAATGATACACTGCAGCTTTTTTGCACATCAAGCACTGGATTACAATTTTCTCTCAACCGTCAAATTTAAATGAAAATCAAAAATTCTATCTAAATTTATAAAATAAACTTATAGGAAGCCGTAATTCCTCTTCCTAATAGAGCTTTTAGAACTAATGTAAAACATTAACACATTATCTCACTTATAAACCTGCTATACAAATCCTAAGATAGGTAAACAATAATCCTTTGACAACAACACCTTCACAGAGCAATTTTATATTTAAAACTGCTCTTCTTTATTGAATCTACCTTAGCTTTTGCACATTATAAAATTTTATCTGATATCACACCTATTAACTCAAACAGCACCAATACGCAAAAGATCATGAAAATGAACAATCCCTATGGGTTTCTTATCTTCAATGACAAAAAAAGCACCAATCTGATGATCATTAATAAAAGCTGTCGCAGCACCAACAAGTGTATCTGGGGTTACAATTTTAGGATCCTTTGTCATTACTTCATCAACATTGAATTTTGATAAATCACAATGAATATTACGTGCAAGATCGCCATCTGTTACAATTCCAATTAATTCACCTTTTTGGTTTATAACACCAACACAACCAAAATGTTTTTCAACCAAAATACTTACCGCTTCAGTCATAGGTGTACCTTGTCTAATCAAAGGAAGACTATCACCTTGATGCATAATATCACGCACATATTTAAAGTTTACACCAAGCGAACCACCAGGATGATAAATTTTAAAATCTGTTGCACTAAAATCATGCCTTTCTAAAAGAGCAACAGCTAATGCATCACCCATCGCCAATTGCATAACTGTGGAAGTTGTCGGAGCAAGCCCATGAGGACAAGCCTCTTCTACCTTTGGTAATAATAACACAATATCAGCTTTTCGCCCTAATACAGAGTGCTCACCAGATGTCATTGCAATAAGTGGGATACGAAAACGCGCAGCATGATTTATAATGCCGCTTAACTCCATAGTTTCACCTGACCATGACAAAGCAAGAATAACATCATCGCAACTAATCATACCAAGGTCACCATGATTAGCTTCTGCAGCGTGTACAAAAAAGGCAGGTGTCCCCATTGAAGCTAAAGTTGCAGCAATTTTCGTTCCTATATGACCACTCTTACCAAGACCAGTAATCACCACATGACCTTGAGCATTACTAATGGTTTGAACGGCCTTGTTAAAAGAATCTGAAAGATTGCTTAAAAGAGCTGTTTCAAGAGCTTCAAGCCCTCGTTTTTCGTGAGAAATAGTTTTAAGAGCTGATGTAATTGCACCTTGTAAAGCCGACATATTAGAAGACTGTATCATCATAATTAAATTTGATAAATGAAATCAAAACAGAGATCTATATAATTTTTAAGTTTTTATCGTTTCAAGTAAGTTTTTTAATGAAACAGAAACATGTTGATGCATATCAGCACGTGCTAAAGCAAACGCAACATTGGCTTCAATAAAACCAGTTGTAGAGCCACAATCAAAAGTATATCCATCTAACTGAAAACCAAAAAAAGCCTGCTCATTTGAAAGCCGCACCATAGCATCTGTTAACTGAATTTCATTTCCTGCCCCTCTCTCTTGATTGGAAAGAATATTAAAAATTTCTGGTTGTAAAATATAACGTCCATTAATGTATAAATTAGATGGAGCCGTTTCCTTTTCTGGTTTCTCTACCATTTTTGTGATTTCAAAACCGTTTGCAATTTGCTTACCTTTTCCGACAATACCATACTTGTGAACATCTTCAGTATTACATTCCTGAACAGAAATAATATTTCCTCCACCTGTTTTTTCATAAAGATAGATCATTTCAGAAAGACAATTCTTTTTAGCCTGTATCAACATATCTGGTAATAATAAAGCAAAAGGTTCCTTGCCGACTAACTCACGTGCACACCAAAGAGCATGCCCAAGCCCCAAAGATTGCTGTTGCCGAGTAAAAGAAGTCATGCCAGGTTGCGGCTGCAAATCTTGTAAATGTTTAAGTTCTTCTTGTTTGCCACGTTCAGTAAGTACTGTATATAATTCGACCTGCGCATCAAAATAATCTTCAATCACTGCTTTATTGCGTCCAGTAACAAAAATAAGATGTTCAATGCCCGCCTCACGTGCCTCATCTACAACATATTGAATAATAGGTTTATCAACAACAGTCAGCATTTCCTTAGGAACTGTTTTTGTTGCAGGAAGAAAACGAGTACCAAGACCTGCTACGGGAAATACTGCCTTCCGGATTTTACGCACACTTACTCTCCTGATTATGAATATAGCGTTTGCTATATAGCTTTCTGATTTAATGTATCACCGTGTTTTAACTAAAATTCTAAAAGATGCCTCACTGTTTTAGTTGGATTATCATAAAAATTAGTTATAATAAAAGACACGAATAGTTAAATAATCAGAATACTTTTTCAAAGTTTTTCGATTTAGCTGGGTAGTATACTTTACAAACCAAATACAAAAAACGAAATTACTTCACACTAAAGTATTCTAAAATCGGCAGTAACAAAAAGATGAAACCAATAACACTGAGTCTATTTTCTTCTTCAAAGAAATTAATAAATCGCAGAACCTTTATCATTGGTGTAGTCTCTACTTTTTTGGCTCTTTCAACATCTTTTTCTTCATTTGCACACACTGAGCGTGATTTTAAAAGCTGGATTAACGAATTTAAAAAAATAGCTTTAGCTAACAACATCTCATCAACTACATTTGATATGGCTTTTAAAACTGTTGACGCAATTGACCCAGCAATTTTAAAAAAAGCAGCGTATCAACCAGAATTTATCGATTCTCCATGGAACTATTTCGACAATCGTGTTCATAATATTGCCATTGTGGAAGGACAGCGTCACGCTCAAAAATGGGAACCATGGCTCTCTAAAATTGAAAAACGTTTTGGTGTTAACCGCAATATTCTTCTTGCCATTTGGTCTATAGAAAGTAGCTATGGAAAAGTTTTGCAAAACAAAAATGTGATGCATGACGCCATTCGTTCACTTGCAACTTTAGCTTACGCAGACCAAAAACGTAAAAAATATGCACACACACAACTTATTGCTGCAATGAAAATTTTACAAAGCAGTGGCATTCATCGTTCTCAACTTACCGGATCTTGGGCCGGCGCATTAGGACACACCCAATTTATCCCAACGAGTTATCTTGCCTACGGCGTTGACATGGATGGAGACGGACGTTGTAATATTTGGACATCAATTCCAGATGCACTTGCTACTGCTGCTAATCTTCTTCACATGAATGGTTGGCAACCTGATCTTTCTTGGGGTGTTGAAGTTAAATTACCACATAGAAAAAAACTCCCTGAAGATTGGCTTTCCTTTGAGCAATGGGCAAAGCTAGGTGTTCGACATGCACATGGGCAACCTTTTCCTTCTTCTTCTCAACTTGCAATATTGAAATTTCCCGATGGGCCAGAGGGACCTATATTTTTAGTAACAAAAAATTTCTTTGTTATTAAACGTTACAATAATGCAGATCGTTATGCTTTTGCCGTTGCTCTCCTTGCTAATCGTATTGCTGGACACCCTGGATTAGTACAAGATTGGAATCGACCATTCAAACCTATTACTTTCCAAGAACGTTTGGAGTTGCAATCTCGCTTAGCTGCGCTTGGAGATTATAAAGGAGAAATTGATGGGAAAATTGGTACAGCTTCCAAGCAAGCCATTAAAGCTTTTCAACTGCGCCATGACTTAGAAGTTAATGGATACCCAAGTCATAAAGTTCTCTCTTTTCTCAGAAAACAATAATCTAAAAGTAGATATTCACACCAATTCTACTTAATATATTTGATTACCTTCTTTTTTCCACTTTTTCTTTTATAATGACAAAGCTAATTTCAATTAAAGTGTAAAACTTTTTTGAATTGTGTATGCATATAAAAAACACTTACAATCACTATAATACTTTACGAAATATAGAAAAACATACAAAAATTAAAAAAAGCAAACGTAAAAATACATTCTCATTATAGGAATTTATAGATTTCACTGTTGCCTACGAATTTAACAAACTTCCTATTAATAGTCTTGCTACGACTACTATAAAAATTGTAATGCTTACTTCCAGCTTCACTTCGATTGATCATCGTTCTTGGAAAAAATCATATTTTTTAATTCACTAAAAAATAAGCCAGGTATATTTTAATGGTGATAAATGCGAAGTGAGATCAATCACGATATCCAATAGCATTCTTAGCAATTATTTAACAAAAATGAATAGACTTTTATAAGCAAAGAGCTGTCAAAATTGATAAAAACTTTCATAATTCTGAAAAATTATGAATATGGATAGGTTAACCTGCCCTTGCATGACAAAAAAATAAATTTTTACGTATTCTATATGAAAATCCTATAAGTATAGGAAGAATATTTTATCTATATTTGAAACAATTTTACTGACAAATGAAATCTTGTATTCAAGCTATAAGAAAAAGCTAAACCTACAATCTTGAGTACCAAACTAACAACCTCTTTATGAGAGAGGTCACAAAATAGCTATTTACCCAACAAAATAAATTACAGCCCGATAAAATGCAGTCATGTAAATAACTACTAAGTAGGTCAAATCAATAATTCTTTCCCCATAACCTTTTTTAAAATATCAAATCTAATTTTTTATTACGCTATCATAATGAATTAAAAATTTGCGCATAACCTGAAACACCTAAAATAAAAAAATAGTGTAGTCTACGCTGCACTATGTATGATTTACAACCCCCGTTTTTTAATCATCGCTTCTGGTGAAGGCAACCTTCCCCGAAAAGCTTTATAAAGCTCTTTTGGATCACAACTACCCCCAGAAGAATAAATAAAACGCTTCAATTGGCTAGCAAGTTCTGGGTTAAAAACATCACCAGTTTCCTCAAAAGCTTGAAATACATCAGCATCAAGAACTTCTGACCACATATAAGAATAATAACCAGCAGCATAACTATCCCCTGAAAACACATGTGTAAAATGTGTAGGACGATGGCGCATAATAATTGTGTCAAGCATTTCTAACTTTTCTAATTCCTTATACTCAAACAATATTGGATCAGAAACTATTACTCCTTTATGAAAAGCGATATCTATTAAAGCTGATGAGATATATTCAATAGCACAAAAGCCAGCATTAAATGTTTGTGCTGATATAATCTTATCCAGCAAAGTTTGCGGCATAGGAATACCTGTTTTTACATGCGTAGCATAAGATTTTAGCACCTCTGGTACAGTCAACCAATGCTCATAAAGCTGAGAAGGAAGCTCAACAAAATCACGCGAAACCGATGTTCCTGCTATGGATGGCCATGTTACATTAGAAAGCAAACCATGTAACGCGTGTCCAAATTCATGGAAAAGTGTACGCGCATCATCTAGTGATAAAAGAGCAGCATTCCCTTTAGGAGGCTTTGCAAAATTGCAAATATTATAAATGATCGGTTTTTGTCCACCATTTAATTTATGTTGCGACTGCAGCTGACTCATCCATGCGCCAGATCGTTTTGAAGAACGTGCGAAATAATCGCCAATAAAATGCCCAAGTAAACTACCATCAGAATGTTTAACCTCCCATAAACGCACATCAGAATACTAAAGTGCAACAGCTGTTTTTTCTTCAAATGAAATTCCAAAGAGCTTCTTTGCCACTGCAAAAGCTGCTTCAATCATACAATCAAGCTGAAAATATTGTTTAACCTCAGCTTCATTGAAAGAAAATTTTTCAGCACGCAATTTTTCAGCATAATAACGCCAATCCCAAGCTGCTAATGGCTCATTGCTCCCTAGACTTTTGCTAAATTTTGTAATTCGGTCTGTTCAGTAGCAGCCTTAGCTTTTGCTCGTTCCCATATAGGCATGAGCAAATTCATAACTGAACTAACACTCTTGGCCATGGTATTATCAAGTTTTAAATCTGCAAAAGATTCATATCCCAGCAATTTGGCTTTTTCATTCCGAAGCGTGATCATTTCTATAATAATCGCCCGATTATCATTATCGTTATTATTTTCACCACGTTTAGACCAAGCTTGAAATGCTATTTCACGTAAATCACGACGATTAGATAATTTTAAAAAAGGCTCAACAATTGAACGTGCTAATGTTAACGCATAAAATCCATCACGACCTTTTTCGCAAGCAATTTCCTTCATTGAAGCAATAAGATCATCAGATAAGCCAGATAAATCCGTTTGTTCTAAAAACAAAATCCATTCAGCTTCATCTTTTAATACATGTTGACCAAAAGTAGTGCCTAAAAAAGAAAGTTTTTCATTGATTTCAACAAGACGCTTCTTACCTTGTACGTCAAGTTTTGCACCGTTACGAATAAACTTCTTCCACCATAATTCAATTACGCGCTTCTCTTCACCGTTATACACGCCTTGCTGCGACTGTATATATAGTGTATCCATCTTTACAAATATTCTCGCATCCATCATAATTTTCGAAAAATAACGAGATAATTGTACAGTAAATTCTTGCTCTAACTGCTGAATCAATACATTGCTATGCGCGCCTGAACGTAAGAAAAATATTGAACATACACGATCAAGTGCCTTGCCAGAAAGTTCAAAAGGCTGTAAAAAATTCTCAAGTGTTGGAGGCTCTTCCACAGATGCAATTGCCTCTACTTCTTTTTCAGCTTCCTTAAGAGCTTGTTCAAAAGCGGGTTTAAAGTCATCATCACTTATTGAGGCAAAATCGGGAAGTCCTGAAAATCCGTTCCAATCCAAAACTGCTGTTTTTGTCATAATATTTATGCCTCCATTATACGCTTAAAACAAAATGATTACTTTCAGCATACAAACTCTCTTGGAAGAATTATCGAGTATGCTCTGAAACAAATTTTTAAATCCAATATTTTGATAGAAGAAATAAAAAAGCAAAAAATTATTTTATTATAGGATACACAAATACAAACAAGTTTCATTTATTTAAAAAATGAAATTGTTTATAGACTGTGATCTATCCTTGACTTTATTTTAAATATTCACAATCTCAACAACAATTCAGAGAAATGTTTCTAAGTTTTTTATCAACTTTGATTGATCCTATCCATATACCTGAATCTTATAATTTTGGAAGGCGCTTTACCATGACTGAAATAAAAACAACCTTCGACTTTAAAAATCTTTCTCCTGAAACTCTCGCTGAAGAATTAAAAAACCGTCATTTTGCTGATTCAATTGATATAATCAACGATCTAGATATTATGGAACGCGTGACTGTTTTTAGTCTTTTACCTCTTGATTATGCCATTGAGCTCTTTGACAAACCAGAACTTGAACAACCAGCAGCTATTCTTGAACTTTTACCTACTAATCGTTCTGTTGAAATTCTTGAGGGTATGTCCGCAGATGCTGCTGCAGACGTTTTTCAAGAAATGGATAGAAAGACCCGTACACGGCTTTACGCCTTGTTGAAACCCTTAACTCGAACCGAACTTAAAAAACTCACCAGTTATCCCAACCATACGGCTGGTGCATTAATGACAACAGAGTTTATCGCTATCCCAGCAGACTGGACTGTTAAAAAAACTCTAGATCACATTCGTGACGTTGAACGAACACGTGAAACAGTTTACACAAGCTATGTCATTGATCCCAAAACAGGTGTACTTCTCAAAGCTGTTTCGTTACGAAATCTTATTCTTGCCTCACCTGATGATCAAATTCTCAATGTCGCTACACATGATACACCTATCACAATATCACCCTTTACAGATCATGAAGATATTGCTCGTCTTTTTCAACGCCATGACCTTCTCTCTGTACCAGTTATTGATGACAGTAACCACGTTATTGGCATTGTAACAGTTGATGATGTGCTTGATACTATGGTTGATGAAATGAGTGAAGATGCTTATAAATTTGGGGGTATGGAAGCTCTAGATAAACCTTATATGCAGATAAATTTTCTTGGAATGATGAAAAAACGTGGTGGGTGGCTAGCTCTGCTTTTTCTTGGTGAAATGTTAACAGCCAGCGCTATGCAATATTTCGAAGCAGAGATTGAAAAAGTTATCACCCTTACACTATTTATTCCTCTTATTATGAGTTCAGGAGGAAATTCTGGCTCACAAGCAACATCACTTATTCTTCGTGCATTAGCTTTACGTGAACTTACACTTAAAGATTGGTGGAGAGTTATTCTCCGTGAGATCCCAGCAGGAATGTCTCTTGGCTTTTTACTTGGAATCATTGGAATAATGCGCATTGTTATCTGGCAACAACTGGGCATCTATAACTATGGTGAACATTGGATTTTCATCGCTATAACAGTGGGTGCAACTTTGGTCGGAATCGTTACATTCGGTTCTTTGTCCGGTTCCATGCTGCCTTTTATTCTTAAACGTTTAAAATTTGATCCAGCAAGTGCTTCAGCTCCCTTAGTAGCAACTTTAGTAGATGTCACAGGTATTGTAATCTATTTTTCTGTTGCTTCTCTTATTTTATCTGGAATTCTACTTTAAAATGAGAAGCAAAAAGCACATTCAAAGCGACCTAAAATCTCTTCTATAATGCAATTAGATGCGTTATTTATTCTCTGTACATGCTATATAAACGCCCATCTTATAAAAAAGTGTTTTTGTACATTCTTGCTTAAAATTGTAAAAATCTTCTCAGACACTTGTCTACAAAAACCAGTTCTCCTCTTCCAAAAGTATAAAAAAACTTGTAAAAGGCTTTAAATTGTGAAGTTAAAAATACAAAAACTTTGCCTCAAATGAAATTTCATTAAACGAAAAGAAGAAAATTTATGCAATTGCGTAATATTGCCATTATTGCCCATGTCGACCATGGTAAAACAACACTCGTGGACGAACTTCTCAAACAATCAGGAAATTTCCGCGATAATCAGCGCACCAGTGAGCGTATGATGGATTCAAATGATATTGAAAAAGAACGCGGTATTACAATATTAGCAAAAGCGACATCGGTTGTTTGGAAAGATACCCGGATTAATATTGTTGATACCCCTGGTCATGCTGATTTTGGTGGAGAAGTCGAGCGTATTCTCAATATGGTAGATGGAGCAATTTTGCTTGTTGATGCAGCTGAAGGCCCTATGCCGCAAACTAAATTTGTCGTTGGGAAAGCATTAAAAGTAGGATTACGCCCTATTGTTGTTATCAATAAAATTGATCGATCTGATGCGCGTGCTGATGAAGTTATTAATGAAGTTTTTGACCTTTTTGTAACTCTTAATGCAACTGATGAACAGCTTGATTTTCCTATTCTTTATGGATCAGGTCGCGATGGATGGATGGCTGAAACTTCTGAAGGACCAAAAGATCAAGGACTGAGTTCCTTATTTGATCTTGTGATCCGCCATGTGCCTGAACCTACTGTAACGGAAGGACCGTTTCGTATGATTGGCACTATTCTTGAAGCAGATCCGTTTTTAGGCCGAATCATCACAGGTCGAATTCATTCGGGTTCTATTAAACCCAATCAAAACGTTAAGGTTCTTGGACAAAATGGAACGCTTTTAGAAACTGGACGTATTTCAAAAATTTTGGCATTTCGTGGACTGGAACGACAACCAATTGAAGAAAGTGCCGCCGGTGATATTGTAGCAATTGCTGGTCTACAAAAAGGCACTGTTGCTGATACTTTCTGTGACCCCACCATCAATGAACCACTCACAGCTCAACCCATTGATCCTCCCACTGTGACCATGAGTTTTTTGGTGAACGATAGCCCCCTTGCTGGTACTGAAGGAGATAAAGTTACAAGCCGCGTTATCCGTGATCGTTTGTTGAAAGAAGCGGAAGGTAATGTAGCCCTTAAAATTGAGGAATCAACCGATAAAGATTCTTTCTATGTTTCAGGACGAGGAGAATTACAACTTGCAGTACTCATCGAAAACATGCGTAGAGAAGGATTCGAGCTCAGTGTTTCACGCCCACGTGTAGTTATGCAGAAGGATGAAAATGGAATAACTCTTGAACCAATCGAAGAAGTTGTGATCGATGTTGATGAGGAATATTCCGGAACTGTTGTTCAAAAAATGTCAGAGCGCAAAGGAGACATGATTGAATTACGTCCATCTGGTGGTAATCGTGTACGCCTTGTCTTTCATGCACCGACTCGTGGACTTATTGGTTACCAATCCGAACTGTTAACCGATACACGTGGTACAGCAATTATGAATCGCCTTTTCCATTCTTACGAACCTTATAAAGGAGATATCAGTGGCCGTACTAATGGCGTGATGATTTCAAACGATAATGGTGAAGCTGTTGCTTATGCACTTTTCAACCTTGAAGATCGAGGACCTATGGTAATCGATGCTGGTGCTAAAGTCTATCAAGGCATGATTATTGGTATCCATTCACGCGATAATGACTTAGAAGTGAATGTTTTAAAAGGAAAAAAGCTAACCAATATGCGTGCTTCTGGTAAAGATGAAGCTGTAAAATTGACCCCTCCAATTAAAATGACATTAGAACGTGCATTATCGTGGATACAAGATGATGAACTTGTTGAAGTGACCCCTAAAAATATTCGTCTACGTAAACTCTATTTAGACCCAAATGAACGCAAGCGCTTTGAAAAAACACGTTCACCAATTTCAACCTGATCATAATTTCTTTAACCAAATATTCTAGTGCATTTGGTTTGATTTCACTCCAGAAAGGATATTTACAATGAATATTAAAGAGATCCCTATTGGCAATAATCCACCAGAAGATATTAATGTTATTATTGAAGTGTCTGTTGGTAGCCAACCAATAAAATATGAGATGGATAAAAAATCTGGATTATTATTTGTTGATCGCTTCCTCTATACACCTATGGTCTATCCCGGTAATTATGGCTTCATCCCACATACACTTTCAGAAGATGGTGATCCACTTGACGTTCTTATTTGTAATACTCGTCCACTTATGCCTGGTTGTGTCATCAATGTTTGCCCAATCGGAGCTCTAATTATGGAAGACGATGGTGGTAAAGATGAAAAAATCATCGCTGTCCCCACCCCAAAATTAACGCAGCGATACGTTAATGTTCATGATTATACGGATCTTCCCAAAATCACATTAAAGCAGATTGAACATTTCTTTAAGCATTATAAAGACCTTGAGCCTGAAAAATGGGTTAAAATTGAAGGTTGGCGTGATAAAAACTTTGCATGTGAATTGATTAAGGAAGCTATCGCAAATGCAACAAAGGAATAGAATAAATTAACCCTAATAAATCAAAGCCTGTTTGTTCAAACAGGCTGTATAGTTTTCATTTACGTTTTTGTAAATGTACATTACTCATAAATTGCAATTTCTGTTCAAGCTCTTTTATATATTCTGAAAAGTGAAGCTGTTTATAACGTGATGTTGTACCACTTTTAAGAGAAATATAAGAAGACGGTATTTTCCATTGCCTTGCTAAAAATTTAATTAACGCTTTGTTTGCCTTGCCATCTTCAGGAACAGTACGAAGACGTATAACTAAATGCTGTATTTCACCGTCTCTACTCTCAATCCCTACTATGTTATCCATTGAAGCTCTGGGAATTAAACGCACGAATAAAATTAAGCCGCTGGTATCAATACGGTACAGCATCTTTATCTATCCTGGTGTAATATTCTCATATTATAAGAATAAACCTACATAAGCTCGCCACATAAAAATACGAATAAAATAAATAATCAGAAATACTATAAGAGGTGAAATATCAACTGCTCCAAAATTTGGCAAAAAATACCGGATACGACTTAAAATCGGCTCTGTAGCGCAATAAAGAAAATTCCCTATCATTGTAACAAAGGAATTATGCGTATTTATTATATTAAATGCACAAAGCCAAGAAAAGACAGCATTGGCTACCAAAATAGCAACATAAATACTGAGAATGAGATCAATAACTTGAAGCAATGCATAGATCATTCTTTATTCCTTTACTAACTAATAGAATAAAAGATCATATATAGCGCATTCATGACAGCAAACCTACCGAAAGGTTCTACAGTTAAATTCTTTTTTCATCAAAAAAATGATAAGCAGCTTAATTGTTAGACACATATCTATGATACAACTAAACAATAAATACTAGATAAGATAATAGTCAGTTTAAATAGGAGAAAATCGAATAGAAAAAGGAGCATCAGAAACCGCTCACTTACTTTCCACTCAACTAACTCACGTAATTTCAGTCCCTTTTCTCTACAAAAAACTGTTTTAAAATTAAAAACGGCCTTTTTAGGCCGTTTTTAATTTAATAGAAAGGTCACTTTTGCAAGATAATTAAACGATTAAGCGCATCGCCAAAACCATTCAGTTGAACGAACAAATCATTCAAAGGTGGTTCACCTGGACCAGCAACCGTCATAGATAATTTCAACTGCTTTCCAGTGCGTAAAGCTGCCACAAAACTTTTATCAAAAATTATAGGAACAACACAACCTGCTGGCACACAAGTCCGGACACCGGTTTCAATAACAGTTTTTGAATCATCTACATGTAAACGAATGGGCTTAGAAACTAAAATACCAAAAGGGACCGTTAAATTCCCAGACACAACGTCATCAGCATCAAGCACAACATTCATCGCCACTACAACACGATTCTGGTCATTAACTTCCTGACGGAGCATGAAACAAACTTTCTTTCCTTCCTGTATACCACAGTTAACGCTCCACAAATCATACGTCTCTGTTAATGAAGAAGCACCATTTGGTAACGTAGTTACAGAAGGTTTAGCAATTGGTTTTGAATTCTGGGCAAATGCTACAGGAGAAATACTTAATAACGCAGAAATTACAAAGAAATTTAGTAATTTTTTCATTTTATACTCAGTTCCTCACATAAATAGAATCACTTCGACTACTTCTAATAGCAGTGTATGATACTAAAGTATCTCAACGAAACAATAGCTTTTTGTAATCATAAATTCATAAATATCTAAAACTATTTCGAAACTCATTAACAACTTGTATATAAACATGTTTCTTAAAAGAAATAACAAGTGATGGAAGTGCTTCTAAATTAACCCATTTCCACTGATTAAATTCTGCTTTATTACCATCAGGTGGGGGATTAATTGTGATTTCAGAAAGCTCTCCCATAAACTGAAAAGCAAACCATTTTTGTATTTGTCCACGATATTTACTATCCAATACGTGCCCAATAAGTTCTTGTGGAAAATCATAAGAGAACCAATCTCGTGCTTCTTTAATTAACTTTATCGATCGAATACCTGTCTCTTCATAAAGTTCACGTCGTGCTGCATCTAGTGGATTTTCACCCTCATCAATTCCTCCTTGAGGTAACTGCCAAAGTTTAGATATATCAGTGTTTGCATAAGTAAACGTCATCAAACGGCGTCCAATCCAAACTTTACCTTCATGATTAAATACAAGCATTCCAACGCCTTTCCGATAAGGAAGAACTTTGAAATCTACAATTGTATCCATTGAACAACCTCTTAAAAGAGCGTACCCCATCTAAAAGCGTAGATTATAAATATTTTTTATTACTTTAAAATACCTTTATTAGGATCTGGCGGAAATGCTGCATTTACTATTTCACCTCGTAAAAGTTTATAGGCTTGATTCAACTGAACATCATCTTTAGGATCCTTCGGAACAAAAGCAGCTGAACCAGACCCTTTATCACTTTCTCTTTTCCCTTTAATATGTCCTTTTAACTCAGATTCACCAAGCGTTACATTATAATTCTTATATTTTTCAGGTAATGGCTGTTCTACAATAATATCTGGAGTAATTCCGGTTCCTTGAATTGATGCTCCAGATGGCGTGTAATACAGCGCTGTCGTTAAGCGTAAAGCACCATTTTCACCCAAAGGAATAATAGTTTGAACAGATCCTTTACCAAAAGACTGTGTTCCTAAAATTGTAGCGCGACGGTGATCTTGTAAAGCACCTGCAACAATTTCAGAGGCACTAGCTGAACCACCATTAATAAGAACAATAAGAGGTTTCCCATTAGTTATATCACCTTGCTTAGCATCAAACCTCATCACGTCATTTTTTTTGCGACCACGTGTCGATACAATCTCACCTGTATTGAGAAAAGCATCTGAAACACTTACAGCCTGATCTAATAAACCACCAGGATTAAGCCGTAAATCAAGAACATACCCTTTTAAATTATTTTGAGGAATTTTAGACTGAATCTCTTTAATTGCAGCTTTAAGATTAACAAAAGTTTGTTCACTAAACTGAATGAGTCTCAAATAACCAATATCATTTTCAATACGATATTTCACCGCTTTTACCTTTATGATATCACGCACAATCTTAATCTCTAGCGGTTCATCAACACCAGAGCGAATAATTGTCAGCGTAATTGGTGTTCCAACAGCACCCCGCATTTTATTGACAGCTTCACTCAATGTTTGCCCGTTCGTTTCTTTGCCATCAATTTTTGAAATAATATCCCCTGCTAAAATACCTGCTTTTGAAGCAGGTGTATCATCTATCGGAGATACAACTTTTATTAAGTTTTTCTCCATAGTCACCTCAATACCAAGACCACCAAATTCCCCCTTAGTAGAATCCCTCATGTCCTTGGCTTTCTCAGCATCCATGTAAGACGAATGTGGATCAAGAGATGAAAGCATACCATTGATAGCATTTTCAACAAGCTTTTTATCATCCGGAACTGTCACATATTGGGCTCGCACTCGTTCAAAAATATCACCAAATATGGCCAACTGTTTATAAGTATTATTTTCATTATTTGCAGAAACAGACTGTACGACAACCATTGAGCTAGCACTGAGCAACACCCCAACGATTAAAAAAATAACTTTACGAATCATTTTTGTCCCTCTTCAATTTTTCAGTCCGCCACCAAGGGGTTGGATTCACAGGTTTTCCATCTTTTCTAAACTCAATGTAAAGCATTAGAGCATTTTTACCTATATCTAATGTAACTGTACTTGCAACAAATTGTGTACTCATCACCCCAAGAGGCTCACCCGCAAAAACAAATTGTCCTTGAGTCACGTTTATTTTTTCCATCCCAGCAAGAATGATATGATAACCGCTTCCAACATTAAGAATGATTATCTGCCCATAAGAACGGAATGTTCCAGCAAAAGCAACAAGAGCATCTGCAGGGGTTGTTACCAAAGCCGCTGGTTCTGTTTCAATTATTTCACCAAAGCGCGTAGCATGAGAACTACTATTAAATCGTTGAATTTTTTTTCCAGATACAGGTAAAAGTAAAGAACCTTTTTGACTCTCAAAATTAAGCTTTTTTAATAATTGAATATTCTTCTGCATTTGTGTTGATGAATCCACGCTAAACTGTGACTCATGCTCAAGCTGTAAAATTAATTCTTCTAAAGACTGAGCTTTCTTAGAAAGAACTCGATTTTTTTGTTGTTGCTCTATAAGTTCTTTTTCCGATTTTTTTTGTAATTTTGCTTTTTCACTTAATAAAAGCTCTAAATGTTTCCGCTGCTCAGCTTGATTTTGTATTTCATTTCTTAAAGCTGTACATTCAGCAGTAATAAAATAGCTCAAATTGGTTAATTTCTTGAGATTAGCTGACAAAACAAGCGTTTTCTCCTGCATCTTAGGAATGACAGCTCCCAATAGAACAGAACTGCGTATAGAAATCAATATATCTTCAGGGCTTACTATAATAGCAGGAGGTGGATTTAGTCCCATCCGTTCTAAAATAGCTAACACTTCCGTAAATTCAGTGCGACTATTCTTTAAATTTTGGTGTACTTGTGCCTGCTGCTTTATAAGTTCTTCAAGCTTTTTTTTCCTTTCAGTAATATTATTTTCTATATCATGTTCTTCCTTAGCCACTTTGATTAATTCATCAGTTAAAGTACGTTGATCTTTTTTTAAACGAATAACTTGACGATTAAGAAAAGAAATACGCTCACGTAATACAGAAATATTTTGACGAATTTCTATCAACATTTTATGCGCTGTTTCACGACTATCATTATCTTCAGCATACGATACAGATGAGTAAAACCCTATACTTAACATCAGTACCATAAACATCATGTATGGCTTATATAAAATATTGCATCTTTTCATGAAGAATCTGCTTCATCTGCCTAACCGTCAAGCACAATCATATCAAATAAAACGCTTTAAACGGTGTCAACTAAAACAATATTAATAAATCACAACAAATAGATGCTAAAAATCATACAAAAAGCTAAAAACGGTGATATGGATGATGACTCATAATTGTTACAGCCCGATAAAGCTGTTCTGTAAGTAATATACGTGCAATTTGATGCGGCCATGTCATCAAACCAAAAGATAAAAGAAAGTCAGCGCGATTTCTAACGCGCTCACTATGTCCATCAGGCCCTCCTAAAGCGATTATTAAATCACGAATACCCTCGTCGCGATAAAATGCTAACTTTTCAGCAAAAGCAAATGATGGAATTAATTTTCCACGCTCATCTAATACAATTAATCGGCACTTTTCAGGCAAAGCTTCAAAAAGTTTTGCACCTTCCTCTTCCATACGCTGACATGCTGTTTGAGCCCGACTTTCTGATATTTCTTGCATTTTTTTAAAATGAAATCCAGCAACTCCAGCACTTTTCGAAAAACGATCTAAATAACGATGAGTTAATGTCTGCTCAGCTCCTTTTTTCATGCGTCCAACAGCAAAAATAGAAATTTGCATAAGTCAATTGTCTCCAAAGACAATCGTCTTTATATCGTCCAAATTTGGAGTAAGCCATATTTTTTCTAAATTATAAAAAGCACGAATTTCTGGACGAAAAAGGTGAACTATAATATCTCCCGTATCAATTAATACCCAATCACCCGTAGAAAGCCCTTCCACTTTTGCCTTGCCGTATCCACTATCTTTCCAAGTCGATAACAAATGATCAGCAATAGCTGATACATGACGTTGCGAACGCGCCGAAGCAATAACGACATAATCAGCTAAAGATGATTTGCCCTGAACATCAATAGAAACAATATCTTCTGCTTTTGCATTTTCTAAACTATCGAGAATAATTTTAAGACCATCAGATACTAAAAAGAATTTTTCTTTTACCAGTACTTCTGCGACATGATGGCGTTTTTGTGAATTATTTTCCAGGTCGATATCCTTTCTTATCATTCGAAATATAGAAAAAAGGAACTTTCTTATACAGATTTGCAGAATCTTATAAAATGTTCAAGAAAAATTATTTTCTTTTAAGCGAAGCTGTGTTGAACTCTGAAAAGATAAAGGTCCATGCAAATAAGTCCAAGCCGGTGGCGACATAAAAGGTAAAAGTGCACTTTTTCTTTCATCCAAACGAAAATAACGGTAAGTTCGTGCCACAGGAGAAGAAAGCGCTGGCGTACGTACCCAAGGACGATCAACAATCGCAATAGGAAGCATAGATATAATATCACGCCACCGATGCCAATGATGAAACGTCGCTAAAGTATCTGCACCTATAACCCATACAAAACGTATCCCTCTATAGCGTGCAAGAATATGAGCAATCGTTTCGACCGATATCGTGCTGCCTATCTTCTTCTCAAAACCACTGACACGAATCTTTGGATGATCAATAAGCTCAAAACTTAGTCGCATTCTTTCGTGTACAGATGGTAATTGTATACAATCTTTTAAAGGATTTCCTGGAGTTACCATCCACCACAATTGATCAAGACGTAAACGCCGAATTGCAGTTTTTGCAACAAGAAGATGTCCCACATGCGGTGGATTGAATGAACCACCAAATAGGCCAACAATACTCGACCTTTCGATATGTGGCATACAATTTTCCCATGGGAATTGATTCAAGGTCTAACCTGCCCATTTCCTGTAATTTGATATTGAAATGACGTCAATTGTTCAATACCAATTGGTCCACGTGCATGTATTTTTCCTGTCGCGATTCCAATCTCTGCTCCAAAACCGAATTCACCTCCATCTGCAAATTGTGTTGATGCATTATGAAGTAAAATAGCTGAATCTAAATGCTTAAAAAATACTTCCACCGCTCTCATATCCTCAGCAATAATTGATTCAGTATGTCCTGATGAATAACGTTTAATATGCTCAATGGCTCCATCTACACTATCAACTGTTTTGACAGAAAGAATTGCATCAAGATATTCATAAGACCAATCTTCCTCATCCGCTAATTTGATTTCTGGCATCATTGAAACAATATCTTCTGTCGCACGAATTTCACACCCTTTTTCCTGTAAAGCAGTAAGAATAGGAAGAAATTTGTTTAATGCCTGACGGTCAATTAAAACTGTTTCAACAGCTCCACACACACCTGTACGTCGCAACTTTGCATTTAACACAATATCACGCGCCATGTCTAAATTTGCTGATTTATCAATATAAATATGACAAAGACCCTCTAAATGTGCAAAAATAGGAACACGCGCATCAGATTGAATACGTGCAATGAGATTTTTTCCACCACGAGGTATAATAACATCAATTGTACCATCCAATCCCTTGAGCATTTCTCCAACAGCAGCACGATCTGTAGTTTCAACCATTTGAATAATGTCTTTAGGTAAGCCAGCTTTCTCTAACCCTTTTACCAGCGCTAAATAGAGAGCATATGCAGAATGAAAACTATCTGAACCGCCACGCAAAATTGCAGCATTTCCAGATTTTAAGCATAAAGCACTTGCATCAATTGTAACATTTGGTCGACTTTCATAAATAATACCAATCACACCAAGTGGTGTTCGTATACGGCGTATATGTAACCCATTGGGGCGTGTCCATTCGCTTATCATTTGTCCGATAGGATCAGGAAAATATGCAATCTGTCTGACACTGTCTATTATTGTGCGCAAACGTAATTCATCTAACTTTAGTCGATCAATCATCGCTGGCTTCAAATTGTTTTGAGCTGCATTTGCTAAATCTTGACTATTAGCACGTAAAATCTCACTTGACTGAGCCTCCAAACTCAGAGCTATCATTTCCAACGCATTTTTTTTTTGTTCAGCAGAAAGAATTGCAAGCTTTGAAGCAGCATTACGCGCTCTTTGCCCCATGGCTTTCATCTCTTCTTTTAAAGTCATGCCAATTATCCATTTATCAAAAAGCAATCAATACATTAAAAACTAGCTTTTTTAAGAAAAACCAGCTAAATTACGTACAATCATATCATTACGATGTACCATAGCAGAGCGCGACTCATACCCGAGAATATGCTCTATTTCTTCATTTTTACGCCCTATAATGCTTTCTGCTTCATCTTTGTCATAGCTTACAAGACCGCGAGCAATCTCAATTCCATTTTCATCAACAATTGCGACTGTATCTCCACGAGAAAACACTCCTTTAACCGCTACAACCCCCGCAGCCAATAATGATTTCCCAGATTTAAGGGCATTCACAGCTCCTTGATCAATAGTTAAAATACCAGATGGATCTAAATTACCGGAAATCCATGTTTTCCATGCATTGACTGGTTTTTTACTTGGAGCAAAAAAACTGCTACGTTCTCCTTGGTCAAGCGCAGAAAGAGGATTCATACGCTTTCCCGAAGTAATGACCATAGCCGTTCCAGAAGAATTAGCTATTTTTCCAGCGTCAAGTTTCGTTTTCATTCCACCCCGAGAAAGAAGTGAATCAGAACCACCTGCCATTTTCTCAATATCACTTGTAATGGATGCAATAAAAGGAACAAATTCAGCGTTTGGATTGAGATGAGGTGATTGTGTATAAAGACCGTCAATATCTGATAAAAGTATTAAAAGATCACAACCCATCATAGTTGCGACACGTGCTGCTAAACGATCATTATCACCATAACGAATTTCGCTGGTTGCTATAGTATCGTTTTCATTAATAACAGGTATTGCTCTAAAGCGTAAAAGTGTATTAATCGTAGCACGTGCATTGAGATAACGCCGACGTTCTTCTGTATCAAATAATGTCAGCAAAATTTGGCCTGTTCTCAATCCATGTGGAGCAAGAATATCAGTATAAGCCTTGGCAAGTTCAATTTGCCCCAAAGCAGCACATGCCTGGCTTTCTTCTAATTTTAAAGCACTGTTAGGAAGATGTAATAATGTCCGTCCTAAAGCAATAGCACCAGAAGATACCAATAAAATTTCAACTCCCTTTTGGTGTAATACAACAATATCACTTATCAAACTTTGAAGCCATTCAACACGTAAACCTATTTGGGGATCAACTAAAAGTGCAGAACCAACTTTAATTACAATGCGCTTATATTGCTCAAGTTTTTGCAATTCAACCGCCATCTTTTTTAACCCTGCTTATCTTTACTAATATTGCTTTTATGTTCCATTTCAATCATGTGAGCGACAACACGTAACACATTGTTTAAACCTTCATGACTAACCGCAGAAAACATCATAACAGATTTACCAATCGCCTTTTGCAACATCTCTTGTTTAGCCTTACACTCCTCAATAGAAAGAGTATCTATCTTGCTTAAAGCGACAATTTCATTCTTATCGCTTAAACTATTTCCATACGCCTCAAGTTCAGTACGAATAATTTGGTACGCCTTGACCACATCTTCTTCTTGAACAGAAATTAAATGAATTAAAACACGGCACCGTTCTACATGCCCTAAAAAACGGTCACCAATTCCCACACCTTTATGCGCTCCTTCAATTAAGCCAGGAATATCAGCCAAAATAAACTCACTATCATCAATACGCACAACACCCAGATAAGGATACAGCGTGGTAAAAGGATAACTCGCAATTTTTGGTTTTGCAGCTGTTACTGACGCTAAAAAGGTTGATTTTCCAGCATTTGGCAAACCAATCACCCCTCCATCAGCAATCAGTTTCAAGCGCAGCCACAATGTATGCTCTTCTCCACTCAAACCAGGATTTGCATGGCGGGGCGCCCTGTTTGTAGATGTAGCAAAATGAAGATTACCAAAACCGCCGTTGCCTCCTTTTGCAAGACAGTACCGTTGACCAACTTCTGTTAAATCACAAATCAGCGTCTTATTATCTTCTGCAAAAATTTGTGTTCCAACCGGTACTTTAAGGACAACATCTTCACCTTTTTCGCCCGTCATATTACGCCCTTTACCATGCCCACCCGTTTTTGCTCTAAAATGCTGCTGATAGCGATAATCAATTAATGTGTTGAGCCCATCAACAACAGTAACCCAAACGTCACCTCCACGCCCCCCATTACCCCCATCGGGACCTCCAAATTCTATAAATTTTTCACGACGAAATGATACTGCTCCTGCTCCACCATTACCAGAACGAACATAAACTTTGGCCTGATCAAGAAATTTCATGGCAGTGCTCACAAAAGAATTAATTACATTTATTTTTATAGAAAATAGATCAATTTTATCAGTTTCCATCTACAAAAAAACACACATAATATTATTAAAACTATTTGGAAATGCTTTTTATAATCAAATCAGTAAAATAATTTCCAATTTCTTCAAAAAAAGAATTATTATTGTGTTTCAGCTTTTTCTTTCAATTTAAGAGCTACAAGATACAGCTCAACTGATTCAGAACGACTTGCAGGTGGTTTAACATGATGGATTGTTTTAAAATTCTGTTTCAATTTCGTAAGAAGAGTGTTTTCTGCCCCTCCTTGAAAAGTTTTTGCTAAAAAATGCCCACCGGGTTTGAGAACTGAAATCGCAAAATCAGCAGCAGATTCACATAAATAAACTGTCCTCAAATGATCTGTCTGACGATGACCTGTTGTTGGCGCTGCCATATCAGAAAGGACTACATCTGGTTTTGCCCCTAAAGCACTTATCAATTGTTGTGGTGCATTTTCATGAAAAAAATCCATTTCTAACATTACAACTCCAGGTAGTGGATCTACGTGTAAGTAATCAATACCAACTACACTAGGCCGTTGATCATTTGACCCAACCATACGTGCTGCCACCTGACACCACCCCCCAGGCGCTGCTCCTAAATCAATAATTTTTTGACCTTTTTTGAGTATTTCATAACGTTCATTAATTTCGATCAATTTATAAGCAGCACGTGAACGATAACCATCCACTTTTGACTGATGAACATAAGGGTCATTCAAATGCCTTTCTAACCATCGCCGTGATGACGCTTTAATGGTTCCTGCTTTTTTTTTGACTCGCTGATATAATTCATGCGACCCTGCACCACCACGTCCACCTGTCGATGTTTTTATAGTTTTTTTCATGGTTGTTATTATCTCTATATTCTGATAATTCTAGCGCTTAAAACATCTTTTCTTATGATTATACCATACACCACAGTGTACCAGTAATGCCACAAAATACTCTCCTCTTGCCCCACAGTTAGTAGTTCAATCAAAAGTTTAAAATTACACAGAAAGCTAAAATTAATTTGTGCTTTTCAGACCATTGCAAAGATTAATTTCTCGTTTCTTAATGTTTCATGATAATAAACATTTTATTACAAAAGTAATACCTATATTACTCATCAAATACCTAACAACCAATCTCTTACAATCATGTTCATGTTAATATCATTTACTTCAATCGTAAGAGCTAAATTAAGCTATATCCCCTAAAATGGTAAATGCTGTAGAAATTCCCCAAATATAAAACTTCAGATTATGGACTAAATCTCTTTATTTTAACGATTTTAAAAATTACTTAAGCTTACATTTTTACTTCAAGCACCTAGAAAATGTAAATAACACCGATAGAAATAAATGTTCAAATTATAATTCGTCTAACCAGACGCAAAAAGCACTTTTGAAAAATATTAAAGAGTATAATTTTTGACAATTTGCCTCCAACATCAAAAGCACAATCACAATGAATATTTAACTTAACTAATTAATGTGCTACAGCCTCAAATAGCACAACACACTCCTGTTGCCTAATTCGCAATGTCTAACTAAAGCCAACCTCACCTAAAATTTATTGAATAAATTGGCTATGTTCAGTTAAATAGTAAGCTTTTATCGTAATCAAATAATAATTTACTTAGCACTAATTTTAAAAAATATAAAAAAGGTTATGTGATTTCTACAAAACAATACATCATTTGAATAACTCATTTCTATGTATGGTATACTATAATATAAAAACTCAATTATTGGTAATTTTGATGTAAAAATGAAATTTAATAATTGAGAATATTATGATTTTGCTAATAAAACGATATTTGTTGATTTTATTATTGCAAAGAGAAAAGCGCTTCACTCAACCCCTTAAATGGCGTTACAAAGGAAAGCGTTTTTCCCTCTTTAAGCTGATAAGAAATGCGCACATTGCTACTCTTGCTTATTTGTTCCATTAAAACTGGCCCTATGGGATATTGTGCTAAACAGATTTCTTTATTACACTGCTTATAACTAATAAGAAGCGGTTTTTTAACACCTTCCATAAACACTTGAATAGGAACATTTGTGTTAGCGTTTGGTAATGTTCGTAACAACATAACCGGTTGTCCACCTTTTGTAGAAACAAGAGACCAGCTAAAGACCTTGTTGCCTTCTTTATCATTATAGATTGTCTGAGTTACATTACAGATACCTTGTTTAACTGTTTTGTTTTCATCGCAAATTAATGTCCAATAATGAAATTGCATAATAATTCGGCGTATTTCTCCAGGTTTTCCACTGGGCACTGATAATTGCGGTGGATGCACTGTATAAATACTGTCTTCCTCATTAGCAAAGCTTACAGCCTTTCCTAAAAAAACAAGAACAAACAAAAGACCTGCAATATATTTCCGGTTTCTTATCATTATTTAAATGCTACTCTTAATCCTGCACCGACTCCCCAGTGTCCTCCGGCAGTCGTTGCAGATAGGTTAGAGCGAATTCTTCCATTTTCAGATATATAACCAGTCCCAAAAGCAAGCGCAGATTGACCACGCCATACACCACCACCAAATGCGATACTTAATGCCCCTGGTATATCAATGTAATGCAAGTTAGATACCGCTAAACCAATAGCTGAAGCTTGTCTCGCTTCCTTTTTAGTATTCTCAACTTCAGAATTTAAGGTCTCAAACTTCATATCAATATATTTATTGGCCTGTGTAATAATATCATTATTTATATCTTCTATATTTTCTATATTTTGTATTTTTTCATCGGTATATTTATTAGCATCTGCAAGAACCAACTCCACTTGTTGTTTAGTGTAATCATACACTTGTCCACCATTGATTGCTTGTTTTGAACCTTCTTCAATTTTACCATCTGCAACATTGTCAATGATTACAGGTTCACTTTCACTACCACCTGCCAAAGTGATAGTATTGGTTTTGTTACCATATTCATCTTTATCATAGCTAACAATCGCGCCAATAAAAGTGTTAACCTTGTTCTCAACCTTACCAATCTTTTCATTTGTCTCCCAAAGCTGATGACCTGTGACCGCATCAGAAGATCCCTGTTCAATGGCACCATTAGCCACATTGGTAATTTTACCTGCTTGACCATCATGGTTAGCATCATAGGCATTTTTGTCATCATTCCAATTTAAACTATTAGAGCCCACCTGATTTCCAACATGTTCAATACGATCACTGAGACCAAACATGCTGCTATTAACAGCCTCAAAAGCATCAGCTACAGTATGATAGCCCTGCTTTTCACTCTTGCCTTTCGCACCAAATTGCACAACATTAAATGTAGGATCTGTCCATTGACCGTTATTATACCCAGAACCTCCACCTAAATAAGATACTAGCTGGTTATTCATCGAATATAACTGCGAACCATTAATGGCGTCTGTCGAGCTTGAAGAAAGCTCTCCATCTGCTACTCCAGAAAGGACACGAGCATCTCCTTCATTGTTGGCAATGGAGATCTTATCACTCTCTACATTCTTACCAATGGTGATCAATTGCGACTCTGGATCTTGCTCTACAAGCTTATCACCCCCCTCTCTGGAGGTCACACGACTTTCTACTTCGTCAATCTGCTTATAAAGATCCGTCAGTGAACTATCAACACCTGCAAACGCACTGCCAACATCATTATGCTCCTTTTTCTGAATGCTATACGTTGGGGCTGTACCTTTTAATACATCTGCTCCTCCTCCTAAGTACTGAGAAACATTCCCATCAAAAGTTGTGATATTCCTATCAATCTTCGCTACAGTAGCATTCACACCCTCAATGTCCTGACTCACCTTATAAAGCTGCGAACCATTAATGGCGTCTGTCGAGCTTGAAGAAAGCTCTCCATCTGCTACTCCAGAAAGGACACGAACATCTCCTTCATTGTTGGCAATGGAGATCTTATCACCCTCTACACCCTTACCAATGGTGATCAATTGCGACTCTGGATCTTGCTCTACAAGCTTATCACCCCCCTCTCTGGAGATCACACGGCTTTCCACTCCGTCAATCTGCTTATAAAGATCCGTCAGTGAACCATCAACACCTGCAAACGCACTGCCAACATCATTATGCTCCTTTTTCTGAATACTATACGTTGGAGCTGTACCTTTTAATACATCTGCTCCTCCTCCTAAGTACTGAGAAACATTCCCATCAAAAGTTGTGATATTGCCATCAATCTTCGTTACAATAGCATTCACACCCTCAATGTCCTGACTCACCTTATAAAGCTGCGAACCATTAATGGCGTCTGTCGAGCTTGAAGAAAGCTCTCCATCTGCTACTCCAGAAAGGACACGAGCATCTCCTTCATTGTTGGCAATGGAGATCTTATCACCCTCTACATCCTTACCAATGGTGATCAATTGCGACTCTGGATCTTGCTCTACAAGCTTATCACCCCCCTCTCTGGAGGTCACACGACTTTCTACCTCGTCAATCTGCTTATAAAGATCCGTCAGTGAACCATCAACACCTGCAAACGCACTGCCAACATTATTATGCTTCTCACCATGAATACTATACGTTGGAGCTGTACCTTTTAATACATCTGCTCCTCCTCCTAAGTACTGAGAAACATTCCCATCAAGAGTTGTGATATTGCCATCAATCTTCGCTACAGTAGCATTCACACCCTCAATGTCCTGACTCACCTTATAAAGCTGCGAACCATTAATAGCGTCTGTCGAGCTTGAAGAAAGCTCTCCATCTGCTACTCCAGAAAGGACACGAGCATCTCCTTCATTGTTGGCAATGGAGATCTTATCACCCTCTACATCCTTACCAATGGTGATCAATTGCGACTCTGGATCTTGCTCTACAAGCTTATCACCCCCCTCTCTGGAGGTCACACGACTTTCTACCTCGTCAATCTGCTTATAAAGATCCGTCAGTGAACTATCAACACCTGCAAACGCACTGCCAACACTATTATGCTTCTCACCATGAATACTATACGTTGGGGCTGTACCTTTTAATACATCTGCTCCTCCTCCTAAGTACTGAGAAACATTCCCATCAAAAGTTGTGATATTGCCATCAATCTTCGCTACAGTAGCATTCACACCCTCAATGTCCTGACTCACCTTATAAAGCTGCGAACCATTAATAGCGTCTGTCGAGCTTGAAGAAAGCTCTCCATCTGCTACTCCAGAAAGGACACGAGCATCTCCTTCATTGTTGGCAATGGAGATCTTATCACCCTCTACATCCTTACCAATGGTGATCAATTGCGACTCTGGATCTTGCTCTACAAGCTTATCACCCCCCTCTCTGGAGGTCACACGACTTTCTACTTCGTCAATCTGCTTATAAAGATCCGTCAGTGAACCATCAACACCTGCAAACGCACTGCCAACATCATTATGCTCCTTTTTCTGAATACTATACGTTGGAGCTGTACCTTTTAATACATCTGCTCCTCCTCCTAAGTACTGAGAAACATTCCCATCAAAAGTTGTGATATTGCCATCAATCTTCGCTACAGTAGCATTCACACCCTCAATGTCCTGACTCACCTTATAAAGCTGCGAACCATTAATAGCGTCTGTCGAGCTTGAAGAAAGCTCTCCATCTGCTACTCCAGAAAGGACACGAGCATCTCCTTCATTGTTGGCAATGGAGATCTTATCACCCTCTACACCCTTACCAATGGTGATCAATTGCGACTCTGGATCTTGCTCTACAAGCTTATCACCCCCCTCTCTGGAGGTCACACGACTTTCTACTTCGTCAATCTGCTTATAAAGATCCGTCAGTGAACCATCAACACCTGCAAACGCACTGCCAACATCATTATGCTCCTTTTTCTGAATACTATACGTTGGAGCTGTACCTTTTAATACATCTGCTCCTCCTCCTAAGTACTGAGAAACATTCCCATCAAAAGTTGTGATATTGCCATCAATCTTCGCTACAGTAGCATTCACACCCTCAATGTCCTGACTCACCTTATAAAGCTGCGAACCATTAATAGCGTCTGTCGAGCTTGAAGAAAGCTCTCCATCTGCTACTCCAGAAAGGACACGAGCATCTCCTTCATTGTTGGCAATGGAGATCTTATCACCCTCTACACCCTTACCAATGGTGATCAATTGCGACTCTGGATCTTGCTCTACAAGCTTATCACCCCCCTCTCTGGAGATCACACGGCTTTCCACTCCGTCAATCTGCTTATAAAGATCCGTCAGTGAACCATCAACACCTGCAAACGCACTGCCAACATCATTATGCTCCTTTTTCTGAATACTATACGTTGGAGCTGTACCTTTTAATACATCTGCTCCTCCTCCTAAGTACTGAGAAACATTCCCACCAAAAGTTGTGATATTCCCATCAATCTTCGCTACAGTAGCATTCACACCCTCAATGTCCTGACTCACCTTATAAAGCTGCGAACCATTAATGGCGTCTGTCGAGCTTGAAGAAAGCTCTCCATCTGCTACTCCAGAAAGGACACGAACATCTCCTTCATTGTTGGCAATGGAGATCTTATCACCCTCTACATCCTTACCAATGGTGATCAATTGCGACTCTGGATCTTGCTCTACAAGCTTATCACCCCCCTCTCTGGAGATCACACGGCTTTCCACTCCGTCAATCTGCTTATAAAGATCCGTCAGTGAACCATCAACACCTGCAAACGCACTGCCAACATTATTATGCTTCTCACCATGAATACTATACGTTGGAGCTGTACCTTTTAATACATCTGCTCCTCCTCCTAAGTACTGAGAAACATTCCCATCAAGAGTTGTGATATTGCCATCAATCTTCGCTACAGTAGCATTCACACCCTCAATGTCCTGACTCACCTTATAAAGCTGCGAACCATTAATAGCGTCTGTCGAGCTTGAAGAAAGCTCTCCATCTGCTACTCCAGAAAGGACACGAGCATCTCCTTCATTGTTGGCAATGGAGATCTTATCACCCTCTACACCCTTACCAATGGTGATCAATTGCGACTCTGGATCTTGCTCTACAAGCTTATCACCCCCCTCTCTGGAGGTCACACGACTTTCTACCTCGTCAATCTGCTTATAAAGATCCGTCAGTGAACCATCAACACCTGCAAACGCACTGCCAACATTATTATGCTTCTCACCATGAATACTATACGTTGGAGCTGTACCTTTTAATACATCTGCTCCTCCTCCTAAGTACTGAGAAACATTCCCATCAAAAGTTGTGATATTGCCATCAATCTTCGCTACAGTAGCATTCACACCCTCAATGTCCTGACTCACCTTATAAAGCTGCGAACCATTAATAGCGTCTGTCGAGCTTGAAGAAAGCTCTCCATCTGCTACTCCAGAAAGGACACGAGCATCTCCTTCATTGTTGGCAATGGAGATCTTATCACCCTCTACATCCTTACCAATGGTGATCAATTGCGACTCTGGATCTTGCTCTACAAGCTTATCACCCCCCTCTCTGGAGGTCACACGACTTTCTACCTCGTCAATCTGCTTATAAAGATCCGTCAGTGAACTATCAACACCTGCAAACGCACTGCCAACACTATTATGCTTCTCACCATGAATACTATACGTTGGGGCTGTACCTTTTAATACATCTGCTCCTCCTCCTAAGTACTGAGAAACATTCCCATCAAGAGTTGTGATATTGCCATCAATCTTCGCTACAGTAGCATTCACACCCTCAATGTCCTGACTCACCTTATAAAGCTGCGAACCATTAATAGCGTCTGTCGAGCTTGAAGAAAGCTCTCCATCTGCTACTCCAGAAAGGACACGAGCATCTCCTTCATTGTTGGCAATGGAGATCTTATCACCCTCTACATCCTTACCAATGGTGATCAATTGCGACTCTGGATCTTGCTCTACAAGCTTATCACCCCCCTCTCTGGAGGTCACACGACTTTCTACCTCGTCAATCTGCTTATAAAGATCCGTCAGTGAACCATCAACACCTGCAAACGCACTGCCAACATCATTATGCTCCTTTTTCTGAATACTATACGTTGGAGCTGTACCTTTTAATACATCTGCTCCTCCTCCTAAGTACTGAGAAACATTCCCATCAAAAGTTGTGATATTGCCATCAATCTTCGTTACAATAGCATTCACACCCTCAATGTCCTGACTCACCTTATAAAGCTGCGAACCATTAATGGCGTCTGTCGAGCTTGAAGAAAGCTCTCCATCTGCTACTCCAGAAAGGACACGAGCATCTCCTTCATTGTTGGCAATGGAGATCTTATCACCCTCTACATCCTTACCAATGGTGATCAATTGCGACTCTGGATCTTGCTTTATAAGCTTATCACCCCCCTCTCTGGAGATCACACGGCTTTCCACTCCGTCAATCTGCTTATAAAGATCCGTCAGTGAACCATCAACACCTGCAAACGCACTGCCAACATTATTATGCTTCTCACCATGAATACTATACGTTGGAGCTGTACCTTTTAATACATCTGCTCCTCCTCCTAAGTACTGAGAAACATTCCCACCAAAAGTTGTGATATTCCCATCAATCTTCGCTACAGTAGCATTCACACCCTCAATGTCCTGACTCACCTTATAAAGCTGCGAACCATTAATGGCGTCTGTCGAGCTTGAAGAAAGCTCTCCATCTGCTACTCCAGAAAGGACACGAACATCTCCTTCATTGTTGGCAATGGAGATCTTATCACCCTCTACATCCTTACCAATGGTGATCAATTGCGACTCTGGATCTTGCTCTACAAGCTTATCACCCCCCTCTCTGGAGATCACACGGCTTTCCACTCCGTCAATCTGCTTATAAAGATCCGTCAGTGAACCATCAACACCTGCAAACGCACTGCCAACATTATTATGCTTCTCACCATGAATACTATACGTTGGAGCTGTACCTTTTAATACATCTGCTCCTCCTCCTAAGTACTGAGAAACATTCCCATCAAGAGTTGTGATATTGCCATCAATCTTCGCTACAGTAGCATTCACACCCTCAATGTCCTGACTCACCTTATAAAGCTGTGAACCATTAATAGCGTCTGTCGAGCTTGAAGAAAGCTCTCCATCTGCTACTCCAGAAAGGACACGAACATCTCCTTTACTGTTGGCAATGGAGACCTTGTTACCTAGTTCTACTTGGCCTCCAATAGTGATCAATTTCGACTCTGGATCTTGCATTACGATTTCCAAAAACCCAAGCTTACCAGAAAGTTGGGTCAATGTCTTATCAACACTTGCAAACGCACTGCCAACATCATTATGCTCTTTTCTCTGAATGCTATACGTTGGGGCTGTACCTGCCAGTACATATGCACCTCTTCCTAAGTACTGAGAAATATTCTTGGCCATTTTATATAGCTGCGAACCATTGATGGCATCCAACGATGCGTAAGCAACATCCCCATCCGCTACATTTATAATTTTTTTACCTCCAGCATTAATCTCATCGATTGTTATCTGTGGTCCACCCTCATTTAAGCCATCTTCACTTAAGCTGCTTCCTCTTATTGCGATGCTATTTACTTCAAAATCATCCTTTGTATCAAATACTATATCAGTACGTCCTCGTATACCTGAATCCTTATAAGCAATTTTTAAATTTCTGTCAGAAGATAAATGAAACAAGCCATAATTCGAAACTCTTGTAGCACCTTGACCGTTAGCAGAAAGTAGCCAGTTTACCCCTGGAGCGTTGTCTTCCAGTACCCATTGTCTTAATGCCTTCAGTTGAGCAACATTCACTGCATCAGTATCATAAGTACCAGCAGAAACTCCCGTAATCTGTCGTGTTCTTCCCTTAGTTACATCACCAATACCTATAGCACCCAAAGTAGATATCCATGTAGGAGTTTGGTTTTCTGAGACGCCATCACTTATAGGGTCATAACCAATCTGACCCACAGGAAACCATACTGCAGAATAGTGTCCTAGCTTAACAGCAGTGTCCGACCCCGGGCCCCCTTTCGCCCCTCGATTGTCTAGACCTATACATACACCCCACCATCGTTTCAGCTCTGTGTTCGGGCATAAATATTGCATCGGAATCCCGGGTGGTGGAGGCTTTCCAAAATTTCCCACCCACCTTTCTGCTGCATCCGCATTTCCTCCAAACAACCGCCTTGCCCCCACATCCGCGTCAATTAAAGAATGTACACTTGTACTTGTTAAAGCACTCACTGATGCATCAGCTCCACAACTACTTTCAAAGGAATAACCACCAGAACCATCAGAGAGCTGATTGGCGGTTAATTTCTTATAATGCTCCTCTGCAGATATTTTCTTGCCTGATGTGGATGATGAACGACTAACAACCTGATCCACACCACAAGAACGATCACCACGCGTCATAACAACACGCCCATCACGAGCACTTGCAGAAATCACACCACTTGTGCTTTGGCTCGCATTTGCACTTTGAACTGTCGCCCCTGTTGAAGAAAGATGAGAAGCAAAAACTGGAGAAACGCTCGATAAAAGAGAAGCCATTACCGCCCCTAATGAAACAACTCTAACCAAAGACACTTCAGACAGAGATCTTGGACCATTGAGGCCTTTGTTTTTTGGAGTGATATGTAATTTTTTCATAACAAATCTTTCAAAAATAAAAAACATATTTGGACATCAAAAAGACATATTTAGATCATTAATGAAAACGCTATTTCATCGCTTTAATATTAAGCTTACTCCTGCACCTACACCCCAGTGACCTCCAGAAGTCGCTGCAGATAAACTAGAACGGGCCTTTCCATTTTCAGATGTATAACTAGCACCAAAAGAAGATGCTGATTGACTGCGCCATAAACCACTACCAAATGCAACACTTATTGCCCCAGGTATATCAGCGTAACGCAAATTAGACACAGCTAAACCAATAGCTGCTGCTTGTCTTGCTTCTTTTTGGACGTTTTTAATTTTGTAATTTAAGACATCAAATGTCGTATCAGTATAGGTGTTAGCTTGTGCAACAGCACCACCAACTATATTTTCTATTTTTTCATCGGTGTATTTGTTAGCATCGGCAAGAGTAAGTTTTGTCTGTTCTTGGACGTAATCATGCAACTGCCCACCGTTAATCGCTTGTTTTGAACCTTTTTCGATCCTACCATTTGCAACATTGTCAATGACCACAGGGTCACCTTCTTTAACACCGACTAACGTAATGCTATTAACTTTTGCGCCATGTTCATCTTTATCATAAATAACAGCCCCCTCAGTAAGAATGTCAACATCGTTAATTATACTATCAACTTTGTTTTCAAGACCGTCAACCTTTTCATTCGTCTGCCAAAGTTGATCACCTGTAATCGCATCAGAAGATCCCTGTTCAATAGCACCATTAGCCACATTAGTAATTTTACCTGCTTGACCACCATGGTTAGCATCATAGGCTCCTTGTTCACCACTCCAATTTAAACCATCAGAGTTCACTGAAGAATTCGCCTGATTTTCAACTTGCTGAATGTGATCATTGAGACCTGACAGACTACTATTAACAGCACCAAAAGCATCTGCTACAGTATGATAGTCCTGTCTGACATTCTTGCCATTCGTACCAAATTGGACTACACTAAATGTAGGATCTGTCCATTGACCACCCTCATATCCTGCTCCTCCTCCGAAATACCGTGCTATCGTTGTATTCATCTCATAAAGCTGAGAACCTGTTACTGCTTCTATCGAACTTTCAGAAACATCCCCATTTGCCAAACCAGTAAGAACACGAGACTCACCTTTGTTGTTGGTGATACTGATCTTATTACCCCCAGTCTGTCCTCCAATCGCAATCAGCTGAGATTCTTGACTTTGCGCTACAAGACTGTCATCCCCTACGCTGTTGTGCAGAACATCAACCTTCTCATAAAGATCTGTCAGTGTATTATCAACACCTGCAAACGCACTGCCAATATCATTATGCTCCTTTTTCTGAATGCTATACGTTGGGGCTGTACCTGCCAGTACATCTGCTCCACCACCTAAATACCGAGAAATATTCCCATCAAGAGTTGTAACATTCCTCTCAACATTCGTTACAGCAGCATTCACACCCTCAATGTCCTGACCTACTTCATAAAGCTGAGAACCTGTTACTGCTTCTATCGAACTTTCAGAAACATCCCCATTTGCCAAACCAGTAAGAACACGAGATTCACCATCTTTGTTAGTAATGGAAACCTTAGTACCATCTGTTTTTGCTCCAATAGTGATCAGATTTGACACAGGATGTTGCTCAACAAGACCATTACCTACTGTAACACTACCATTTTCCAGACCATCAACTTTCTCATAAAGATCTGTCAGTGAACTATCAACACCTGCAAACGCACTGCCAATATCATTATGCTCCTTTTTCTGAATGCTATACGTTGGGGCTGTACCTGCCAGTACATATGCTCCACCACCTAAATACCGAGAAATATTCCCATCAAGAGTTGTAACATTCCTCTCAACATTTGTTACAGCAGCACTTAAATCCTCAACATCCTGACCTACTTCATAAAGCTGAGAACCTGTTACTGCTTCTATCGAACTTTCAGAAACATCCCCATTTGCCAAACCAGTAAGAACACGAGACTCACCTTTGTTGTTGGTGATACTGATCTTATTACCCCCAGTCTGTCCTCCAATCGCAATCAGCTGAGATTCTTGACTTTGCGCTACAAGACTGTCATCCCCTACGCTGTTGTGCAGAACATCAACCTTCTCATAAAGATCTGTCAGTGTATTATCAACACCTGCAAACGCACTGCCAATATCATTATGCTCCTTTTTCTGAATGCTATACGTTGGGGCTGTACCTGCCAGTACATCTGCTCCACCACCTAAATACCGAGAAATATTCCCATCAAGAGTTGTAACATTCCTCTCAACATTCGTTACAGCAGCATTCACACCCTCAATGTCCTGACCTACTTCATAAAGCTGAGAACCTGTTACTGCTTCTATCGAACTTTCAGAAACATCCCCATTTGCCAAACCAGTAAGAACACGAGATTCACCATCTTTGTTAGTAATGGAAACCTTAGTACCATCTGTTTTTGCTCCAATAGTGATCAGATTTGACACAGGATGTTGCTCAACAAGACCATTACCTACTGTAACACTACCATTTTCCAGACCATCAACTTTCTCATAAAGATCTGTCAGTGAACTATCAACACCTGCAAACGCACTGCCAATATCATTATGCTCCTTTTTCTGAATGCTATACGTTGGGGCTGTACCTGCCAGTACATATGCTCCACCACCTAAATACCGAGAAATATTCCCATCAAGAGTTGTAACATTCCTCTCAACATTCGTTACAGCAGCACTTAAATCCTCAACATCCTGACCTACTTCATAAAGCTGAGAACCTGTTACTGCTTCTATCGAACTTTCAGAAACATCCCCATTTGCCAAACCAGTAAGAACACGAGATTCACCATCTTTGTTAGTAATGGAAACCTTAGTACCATCTGTTTTTGCTCCAATAGTGATCAGATTTGACACAGGATGTTGCTCAACAAGACCATTACCTACTGTAACACTACCATTTTCCAGACCATCAACTTTCTCATAAAGATCTGTCAGTGAACTATCAACACCTGCAAACGCACTGCCAATATCATTATGCTCCTTTTTCTGAATGCTATACGTTGGGGCTGTACCTGCCAGTACATATGCTCCACCACCTAAATACCGAGAAATATTCCCATCAAGAGTTGTAACATTCCTCTCAACATTCGTTACAGCAGCACTTAAATCCTCAACATCCTGACCTACTTCATAAAGCTGAGAACCTGTTACTGCTTCTATCGAACTTTCAGAAACATCCCCATTTGCCAAACCAGTAAGAACACGAGATTCACCATCTTTGTTAGTAATGGAAACCTTAGTACCATCTGTTTTTGCTCCAATAGTGATCAGATTTGACACAGGATGTTGCTCAACAAGACCATTACCTACTGTAACACTACCATTTTCCAGACCATCAACTTTCTCATAAAGATCTGTCAGTGAACTATCAACACCTGCAAACGCACTGCCAATATCATTATGCTCCTTTTTCTGAATGCTATACGTTGGGGCTGTACCTGCCAGTACATATGCTCCACCACCTAAATACCGAGAAATATTCCCATCAAGAGTTGTAACATTCCTCTCAACATTCGTTACAGCAGCACTTAAATCCTCAACATCCTGACCTACTTCATAAAGCTGTTTACCTGTCACTGCTTCTATCGAACTTTCAGAAACATCCCCATTTGCCAAACCAGTAAGAACACGAGATTCACCATCTTTGTTAGTAATGGAAACCTTAGTACCATCTGTTTTTGCTCCAATAGTGATCAGATTTGACACAGGATGTTGCTCAACAAGACCATTACCTACTGTAACACTACCATTTTCCAGACCATCAACTTTCTCATAAAGATCTGTCAGTGTATTATCAACACCTGCAAACGCACTGCCAATATCATTATGCTCCTTTTTCTGAATGCTATACGTTGGGGCTGTACCTGCCAGTACATATGCTCCACCACCTAAATACCGAGAAATATTCCCATCAAGAGTTGTAACATTCCTCTCAACATTCGTTACAGCAGCATTCACACCCTCAATGTCCTGACCTACTTCATAAAGCTGAGAACCTGTTACTGCTTCTATCGAACTTTCAGAAACATCCCCATTTGCCAAACCAGTAAGAACACGAGATTCACCATCTTTGTTAGTAATGGAAACCTTAGTACCATCTGTTTTTGCTCCAATAGTGATCAGATTTGACACAGGATGTTGCTCAACAAGACCATTACCTACTGTAACACTACCATTTTCCAGACCATCAACTTTCTCATAAAGATCTGTCAGTGAACTATCAACACCTGCAAACGCACTGCCAATATCATTATGCTCCTTTTTCTGAATGCTATACGTTGGGGCTGTACCTGCCAGTACATATGCTCCACCACCTAAATACCGAGAAATATTCCCATCAAGAGTTGTAACATTCCTCTCAACATTCGTTACAGCAGCATTCACACCCTCAATGTCCTGACCTACTTCATAAAGCTGTTTACCTGTCACTGCTTCTATCGAACTTTCAGAAACATCCCCATTTGCCAAACCAGTAAGAACACGAGACTCACCTTTGTTGTTGGTGATACTGATCTTATTACCCCCAGTCTGTCCTCCAATCGCAATCAGCTGAGATTCTTGACTTTGCGCTACAAGACTGTCATCCCCTACGCTGTTGTGCAGAACATCAACCTTCTCATAAAGATCTGTCAGTGTATTATCAACACCTGCAAACGCACTGCCAATATCATTATGCTCCTTTTTCTGAATGCTATACGTTGGGGCTGTACCTGCCAGTACATCTGCTCCACCACCTAAATACCGAGAAATATTCCCATCAAGAGTTGTAACATTCCTCTCAACATTCGTTACAGCAGCATTCACACCCTCAATGTCCTGACCCACTTCATAAAGCTGTTTACCTGTTACTGCTTCTATCGAACTTTCAGAAACATCTCCATCCTTCAAGCCGGTAAGCACACGAGCTTCCCCTTTGTTGTTGGTGATACTGATCTTATTACCCCCAGTCTGTCCTCCAATCGTAATCAGCTGAGATTCTTGACCTTGCGCTACAAGACTGTCATCCCCTACGCTGTTGTGCAGACCATCAACTTTCTCATAAAGATCTGTCAGTGAACTATCAACACCTGCAAACGCACTGCCAATATCATTATGCTCCTTTTTCTGAATGCTATACGTTGGGGCTGTACCTGCCAGTACATATGCTCCACCACCTAAATACCGAGAAATATTCCCATCAAGAGTTGTAACATTCCTCTCAACATTCGTTACAGCAGCATTCACACCCTCAATGTCCTGACCTACTTCATAAAGCTGTTTACCTGTCACTGCTTCTATCGAACTTTCAGAAACATCCCCATTTGCCAAACCAGTAAGAACACGAGATTCACCTTTGTTGTTGGTGATACTGATCTTATTACCCCCAGTCTGTCCTCCAATCGTAATCAGCTGAGATTCTTGACTTTGCGCTACAAGACTGTCATCCCCTACGCTGTTGTGCAGACCATCAACCTTCTCATAAAGATCTGTCAGTGTATTATCAACACCTGCAAACGCACTGCCAATATCATTATGCTCCTTTTTCTGAATGCTATACGTTGGGGCTGTACCTGCCAGTACATCTGCTCCACCACCTAAATACCGAGAAATATTCCCATCAAGAGTTATAAAATTCTCCACAACATTCAATACAGCAGCACGTAAACCATTAACATCCTGACCCATTTCATAAAGCTGTGCACCTGTTACTGCTTCTATCGAACTTTCCAAAAGACGCCCCTTTGCCAAACCAGTAAGAACACGAGATTCTCTCTTGTTGTTGATGATACTGATCTTATTACCCCCAGTCTGTCCTCCAATCGTAATCAGCTGAGATCCTTGACTTTGCGCTACAAGACTGTCATCCCCTACGCTGTTGTGCAAAACATCAACTTTCTCATAAAGATCTGTCAGTGTATTATCAACACCTGCAAACGCACTGCCAATATCATTATGCTCCTTTTTCTGAATGCTATACGTTGGGGCTGTACCTGCCAGTACATATGCTCCACCACCTAAATACCGAGAAATATTCCCACCAAAAGTTGTGATATTTCCCTCAACATTCGTTACAGCAGCATTCACACCCTCAATGTCCTGACCCACTTCATAAAGCTGTTTACCTGTTACTGCTTCTATCGAACTTTCAGAAACATCTCCACCCTTCAAGCCGGTAAGCACACGAGCTTCCCCTTTATTATTGGTGATACTGATCTTATTACCCCCAGTCTGTCCTCCAATCGTAATCAGCTGAGATTCTTGACTTTGCGCTACAAGACTGTCATCCCCTACGCTGTTGTGCAGAATATCAACCTTCTCATAAAGATCCGTCAGTGTCTTATCAACACCTACAAACGCACGGCCAACACTGTTATGCTCCTTTTTTTGAATAATATACGTCGGTTCTTGACCACCTGCAAGATTTGCATTACCATCTAAATACCGAGAAAGCCTATTAGTAAAAATTGTCATACGCCCATCTACACCAGACACAGCACCTTTTAATTCGACAACATTTCCCATCGCCTGCCAAAGCTGCGAACCAGTGATAGCGTTTGTCGAATTTTCTGAAACATGTCCATCTGCCAAACCAGTAAGAACGCGAGGTCTCGAACCTCTAGCAGCGATGGAAACCACAGTGCCATCTGTTTTTGCTCCAATAGTGATAGCATGTGTCTCTGGATCTTGCATAGTAAAGCTATTACTGGCAGCATCGTAAAGCCCAGTAGTAAGCCGTGTCAGTACCGTATCAACAGCCTCAAAAGCAGACCCAACATCAGCCTGTACCTCCCCCTGAATTCTATACCGCGGAATATGGCCTTCTAGTACATCTCCTTCACCACCGAAATACTTCGAAGTAGCACTGGCCACCTTATACAGCTGGAAACCATTCACTGCTTCTGTAGAGTCTACTCTAATATCTCCGCCGACCAGGTGTGTAATTGTTTTATACCCAGCATCGATCCCACTAGCACTTAACTTTGGACCACCACTTCCCAATGTAATGCTTGATACTTTAAGATCCTCAACCAAATTAAATTGTATATGATTACCCTCTTTGACAATCTTAATATTGCTATCAGGCTGAGCAGAGAAATCAACCCCGTCTTGGTCACCAATGACTGTAACATTTTGGCCGTCAACAGAAATTCTCCAACGACTGGTTACAGTATCCTTAATGATCCATTCTTTCAATGATTTTAGCTGAGCAACATTCACTGCATCAGTATCATGAGTACCAGCAGAGACTCCCGTAATTTGTCGTGTTTTTCCTAGAGGTTCATCACCAATACTAATTTCACCAAGAGTACTTGTCCATTCAATCCGGTTCACGGCATAATGTCCATCAACCCGAGCATTATAACCAGACACTCCAGCACCACGATGGCCTCTAGAGTAGGACCCCAAAGCAACAGCATCTGCTGCGTCTGCACGAGCTTCGGTACCTATACACACTGACCTCCTTGCTAACCCATCGGAATCACACCAATACTCAAGTTTCTCTGGAAGCACCCCACGACTACTGTTTTCACCAATAATAGAGAGCCCGTTTTGCTGATTATATCCCCCTGCACTGGTTGCATCCGCAGATAAGAAAACTATTGCATTACTAGACCGATTAATAGCATTATTTTCTTTCAGCAACCAATCTCTTGTCGTTTCTACATCAATTAAAGCATTCACTGATGTATCAGCCCCACAACTACTTTCAAAGGAATAACCACCAGAATCATCAGAGAGCTGATTGGCGGTCAATTTCTTATAATGCTCTTCTGCGGATCTTTTCTTGCCTGATGTGGATGATGAACGACTAACAACATGATCCACACCACAAGAACGATCACCATGCGTCATAACAACACGCCCATCACGAGCACTTGCAGAAATTACACCACTTGTGCTTTGGCTCGCATTTGCACTTTGAACTGCCGCCCCTGTTGAAGAAAGATGAGAAGCAAAAACTGGAGAAACACTCGATAAAAGAGAAGCCATTACCGCCCCTAATGAAACAACTCTAACCAAAGACACTTCAGACAGAGATCTTGGACCATTGAGGCCTTTGTTTTTTGGAGTGATATGTAATTTTTTCATAACAAATCTTTCAAAAATAAAAAACATCAAAAAAATGCATTTGAGCCATTTAAAAGTCACAATTGAGCACTATCTAATTCAATGGTAGACTTTTGTTGTGAAAACAAACATAAAAAATAAACCAAAGAATGAGACTAACTTTTCAAGCTAACAAATAAAAGAATGAGGTTTTGTAGCTTTTAAATGGGCTGTTTGAGTCAATAGAAATTAATAAGGAAAGTCATCATTTCGGATTCTGTCCTTATAAGGTGTGTGACCTCAAAAATATGTAGTTTTTCATAATAACCCCTCCAAAATAAAAGTTTGTTGTTATTAATGTGGTCTCAAAAATTAGCAAAGTACATATTGATTAGTAAATAGAAGAAATAAAGGGATATAGTTCTACGTATTAAAATGAATCTTAATAAAGATTGAGATGTGTTTTATTTTCCAGTAAAGATAGGTAGTATATATTCGTAGTGGATTTAATTATTAATTAATATTGTCTCAATAAACCTGTGGATAACTTTTTTCTTTCATGGAGTTTGGTTAATTTATTTAGAAAATTTTAATATTAAGCTTACTCCTGCACCTACACCCCAGTGACCTCCAGAAGTCGCTGCAGATAAACTAGAACGGGCCTTTCCATTTTCAGATGTATAACTAGCACCAAAAGAAGATGCTGATTGACTGCGCCATAAACCACTACCAAATGCAACACTTATTGCCCCAGGTATATCAGCGTAACGCAAATTAGACACAGCTAAACCAATAGCTGCTGCTTGTCTTGCTTCTTTTTGGACGTTTTTAATTTTGTAATTTAAGACATCAAATGTCGTATCAGTATAGGTGTTAGCTTGTGCAACAGCACCACCAACTATATTTTCTATTTTTTCATCGGTGTATTTGTTAGCATCGGCAAGAGTAAGTTTTGTCTGTTCTTGGACGTAATCATGCAACTGCCCACCGTTAATCGCTTGTTTTGAACCTTTTTCGATCCTACCATTTGCAACATTGTCAATGACCACAGGGTCACCTTCTTTAACACCGACTAACGTAATGCTATTAACTTTTGCGCCATGTTCATCTTTATCATAAATAACAGCCCCCTCAGTAAGAATGTCAACATCGTTAATTATACTATCAACTTTGTTTTCAAGACCGTCAACCTTTTCATTCGTCTGCCAAAGTTGATCACCTGTAATCGCATCAGAAGATCCCTGTTCAATAGCACCATTAGCCACATTAGTAATTTTACCTGCTTGACCACCATGGTTAGCATCATAGGCTCCTTGTTCACCACTCCAATTTAAACCATCAGAGTTCACTGAAGAATTCGCCTGATTTTCAACTTGCTGAATGTGATCATTGAGACCTGACAGACTACTATTAACAGCACCAAAAGCATCTGCTACAGTATGATAGTCCTGTCTGACATTCTTGCCATTCGTACCAAATTGGACTACACTAAATGTAGGATCTGTCCATTGACCACCCTCATATCCTGCTCCTCCTCCGAAATACCGTGCTATCGTTGTATTCATCTCATAAAGCTGAGAACCTGTTACTGCTTCTATCGAAGCTTGAGTAATTCTTCCTTCTGTTACATTTTCAATTTTTTTCCAGCATCAATCCCAACACCACTCAACGTTGGACCATTACTCTCCACCGTAATGCTAGTTACTTTAAGATTCGGTTTCAGATTAAATTTAACTCCCTGGTCCGTTTTAGTAATGCTAAGATTATCCTTGGAAATTAACTTAACACCGTTTTTATAATTAATTTTTGTAGCACCTCCACTATCAATAGAAAGTTTCCAAGTGCCACCTTGCTTCTCTGTCCATTCCTTTAACTCTTTTAGCTGCGCAATGCTCGCTGCATCAGTATCGTAATAACCAGCGGCCACCCCTGTAATTTGTCGCGTTATTCCTTCTTTTTCATTACCAAAAGAAACTGGATCGTAAGAACTTTTCCATGAAGCATCGGTCCTCCCCGTAGTCTTACCAGACAAGGGATCATAACCAAACAAAATCTGCTGTCCCACTCTAGCATAAGACATAGAGCTTCTCCCCAAAGCAACACCAGAACTGCTACCAGCATTCACATTAACCCCTGAACCTACACACACATTGAAAGCGTTACCTGGCGGGGCGTCACAACGACTAAGTTGTGACGCCCCCTCATCTCCTCGCCAATAACACGTGTACTAGCTGTATTGACAAACCTTGTATTAACAGACCAGTTGATAGGATTATTTTCTTCTAAAAACCAATCCCCTGCCACTCCATCAATTGAAGCATGTGTACTCGCACTTGCTAAAGCATTTACTGAAGCATCAGCCTCACAACTACTCTCAAAGAAATAACCACTAGAACCATCAGAAAGCTGATTTGCGGTCAGTTTCTTAGATTTCTCCTTCGCAGATACTTTCTTACCCGATCTTGATGAACTACGGCTCACAACCTGATCTACCCCACAAAAACGACTACCATTAGCCACCCCAACACGCCCATGACCAACGTTTGCAGAAACCACACCTGCACTTACACTTTGAACTGTCGCCCCCGTTGAAGAGAGATGAGAAGCAAAAACTGGAGAAACGCTCGATAAAAGAGCAGCCATTACCACCCCTAACGAAGCAGCTCTCACCAAAGACACCTCAGAAAGAAGCTTTTGAGAATTGAAGCTTTTATTTTTTAGAGTGATATGTACCTTTTTCATAACAAATCTTTCAAAAATAAAAAACATCAAAAAAAATGCATTTGAGCCATTTAAAAGTCACAATTGGGCGCTAGTTAATTTGATGGTAGGTTTTGTATTGTGAAAATAAACATAAAAATGAACCAGAGAGTGAAACTAATTTTATGTGCTAAAAACAAAAATGTAGTCTTTTAGCTTTTAAATTAGGTTCCTCACATTAAGAACAATTAGTAAGGAGAGTAATCATTTAAGATCTTATCCTTACAAAAGTAGTGGTTTTCATAATAAAAGCCTCCAAAAAAATGTTGAAGTGGGTGAGTTATTATAAGAAGGGTTTATTATTTTAACATTAAGCTTAAACTTATTCCTATACCCCACTGGCCGCCTGAAGTTGTGGTGGATAAATTGTAGCGGGCGCTTCCGTTTTCAGATGTGTAACCGGCACCAAAGGCAAGTGCAGATTGGCCACGCCATACACCACTACTCAATGCAATACTGAATTTGCCAGGTGTGTTGTTGTAACGTAAATTAGATACGGCTAAACTAACAGCTGCTGCTTGTCGTGCTTCTTTTTGGACGTTTTTGATTTCAGAACTCAAAGCATTAAATTTTATATCAGTATAAGTGTTGGCACGTGTAATGATATCAGGGGGTATATTTTCTATATTTTTTATATTTTTTATTTTTTCATCTGTATATTTGTTTGCGTCTGCAAGAACAAGATCCATTTGTTCTTTGGTGTAATCATGCAATTGACCACCATTGACTGCTTGTTTTGAACCTTTTTCGACTTTACCATCTGCAACATTGTCAATGGTTACAGGTGTGTCATCATCAGCACCTACTAAAGTGACGCTATTAGTTTTGTTGCCTTGTTTATCTTTGTCATAGGTGACAATTCCACCCATAAAAGTGTCAACCCTGTTTTCAACCTTACCAAATTTCTCATTCGTCTCCCAAAGCTGATCACCTGTGACTACATCAGTGGAACCCTTTTCAATAGTACCATTTGCTACATTAGTGATCTTACCAACTTGACCATTATGACTAGCATCATAGGCATTTTTCTCATTATCCCAATTTAAAATACCGAAAGCCTGATTTTCAACCTGTTGAATACGATCATTGAAACTAGACATACTATCATTAACAGCACCAAAGGCATCAGCTACATTATGATATGCTTTTTTTCTATTCTTACCATGCCTACCAAATTTCGTAATTGTAAACGTCGGATCTGTCCACTTTCCATCCTGATACCCAGCTCTTCCTCCAAAATACTGCACTATCGTAGTGTTCATCTCATAAAGCTGCTTACCTGAAACTGCATCTGTTGAAGTTTCCGAAACATCTCCCTCTGCCAAACCAGTAAGTTTGCGAACTTTCTCTTCATTATTCAAAATGGAGATCTCATCGCCCTCTACATTCTTACCAATCGTGATCAACTTCGACTCTTTTTCCTGCACTATAAGGCTATTACTTATCGTACTTGTTACATCCTCAACCTTACCTAAAAGAATCGTCAACGTTTCATCAACACCCTGAAAAGCTGCTTCAACACCTGTACGATCTTGATCCTGAATGGTATAAATAGGTGCCGTACCCTTCAGTATATCTGCACCACCTCCTAAATACTTATTAATATTCTTATCAAAGGTTGTAATATTTGTTTGAGCATTCTTAGCACTGCTAACCAACTTCTCAACACTCTGATCCAGCCCATAAAGTTGCTTACCTGAAACTGCATCTGTTGAATCGTTTGAGAGAACTCCATTTGCAACACCTGAAAGAACACGAGTTCCTCCCTTATTGTTAACAATAGAAATCTCATCGCCTTCTACATCTTTACCAATCGTAATCAGCTTCGATATGAGATCTTGTTCTACAAGCCGTTCATTCTCCATTCTAGATTCCAAGCCACTTGTTGCTTCACTAGCCTTTATAGAAAGATCCGTTAATTTCTCACCAACACCCTTAAAAGCTGCTTCAATACCTGTATGATCTTGATCCTGAATTTTATACTTCGGAGCTGTACCCTTCAGTACATCTGCTCCTCCTCCTAAAAATTCATTAAGATTCTTATCAAAGGTTATAATATTTGTTTGAGCACTCTTAGCACTGCTAGTCAACTTCTCAACACTCTGATCCAACTTATAAAGCTGCTTACCTGAAACTGCATCTGTTGAAGTTTCCGAAACATTTCCCTCTGCCAAACCAGCAAGTACACGAACTTTTTTTTCATTATTCAAAATAGAAATCTCATCGCCTTCTACATCTTTACCAATCGTGATCAACTTCGACTCTTTTTCTTGCACTACAAGCCGCTCATTCTCCACTCTAGCTTTCACACTATTTTCTGTACTTGCAGCCTTCACAGAAAGATCTTCAAGCGAACTACTCACACCCTCAAAAGCAATTCCAATATCATTATACCCATACTGTTGAATGGTATAAATGGGTGCTGTACTCTTCAGTACATCTGCACCACCTCCTAAATACCTATTAAGATTCTTATCAAAGGTTGTAATATTTGTTTGAGCACTCTTAGCACTGCTAGCCAACTTCTCAACACTCTGATCCAGCTTATAAAGCTGCTTACCTGAAACTGCATCTGTTGAAGTTTCCGAAACATCTCCCTCTGCCAAACCAGTAAGTTTGCGAACTTTCTCTTCATTATTCAAAATGGAGATCTCATCGCCCTCTACATTCTTACCAATCGTGATCAACTTCGACTCTTTTTCCTGCACTATAAGGCTATTACTTATCGTACTTGTTACATCCTCAACCTTACCTAAAAGAATCGTCAACGTTTCATCAACACCCTGAAAAGCTGCTTCAACACCTGTACGATCTTGATCCTGAATGGTATAAATAGGTGCCGTACCCTTCAGTATATCTGCACCACCTCCTAAATACTTATTAATATTCTTATCAAAGGTTGTAATATTTGTTTGAGCATTCTTAGCACTGCTAACCAACTTCTCAACACTCTGATCCAGCCCATAAAGTTGCTTACCTGAAACTGCATCTGTTGAATCGTTTGAGAGAACTCCATTTGCAACACCTGAAAGAACACGAGTTCCTCCCTTATTGTTAACAATAGAAATCTCATCGCCTTCTACATCTTTACCAATCGTAATCAGCTTCGATATGAGATCTTGTTCTACAAGCCGTTCATTCTCCATTCTAGATTCCAAGCCACTTGTTGCTTCACTAGCCTTTATAGAAAGATCCGTTAATTTCTCACCAACACCCTTAAAAGCTGCTTCAATACCTGTATGATCTTGATCCTGAATTTTATACTTCGGAGCTGTACCCTTCAGTACATCTGCTCCTCCTCCTAAAAATTCATTAAGATTCTTATCAAAGGTTATAATATTTGTTTGAGCACTCTTAGCACTGCTAGTCAACTTCTCAACACTCTGATCCAACTTATAAAGCTGCTTACCTGAAACTGCATCTGTTGAAGTTTCCGAAACATCTCCCTCTGCCAAACCAGTAAGTACACGAACTTTTTTTTCATTATTCAAAATAGAAATCTCATCGCCTTCTACATCTTTACCAATCGTGATCAACTTCGACTCTTTTTCTTGCACTACAAGCCGCTCATTCTCCACTCTAGCTTTCACACTATTTTCTGTACTTGCAGCCTTCACAGAAAGATCTTCAAGCGAACTACTCACACCCTCAAAAGCAATTCCAATATCATTATACCCATACTGTTGAATGGTATAAATGGGTGCTGTACTCTTCAGTACATCTGCACCACCTCCTAAATACCTATTAAGATTCTTATCAAAGGTTGTAATATTTGTTTGAGCACTCTTAGCACTGCTAGCCAACTTCTCAACACTCTGATCCAGCTTATAAAGCTGCTTACCTGAAACTGCATCTGTTGAAACTTCCGAAACATTTCCCTCTGCCAAACCAGCAAGTACACGAACTTTCTCTTCATTATTCAAAATGGAGATCTCATCGCCCTCTACATTCTTACCAATCGTGATCAACTTCGACTCTTTTTCCTGCACTATAAGGCTATTACTTATCGTACTTGTTACATCCTCAACCTTACCCAAAAGAACCGTCAACGTTTCATCAACACCCTGAAAAGCTGCTTCAATACCAATACGACTTTGACCCTGAATGGTATAAATAGGAGCTGTACTCTTCAGTATATCTGCTCCTCCTCCTAAATACTTATTAATATTCTTATCAAAGGTTGTAATATTTGTTTGAGCATTCTTAGCACTGCTAACCAACTTCTCAACACTCTGATCCAGCTTATAAAGCTGCTTACCTGAAACTCCATCTGTTGAAGTTTCCGAAACATCTCCCTCTGCCAAACCAGTAAGTACACGAACTTTCTCTTCATTATTCAAAATGGAGATCTCATCGCCCTCTACATTCTTACCAATCGTGATCAACTTCGACTCTTTTTCCTGCACTACAAGGCTATTACTTATCGCACTTGTTACATCCTTAACCTTACCCAAAAGAACCGTCAATGTTTCATCAACACCCTTAAAAGCTGCTTCAACACCTGTACGACCTTGGCCCTGAATTTCATACTTCGGAGCTGTACCCTTCAGTACATCTGCTCCTCCTCCTAAAAATTCATTAAAATTCTTATCAAAGTCTACAATATTTACCTGAACACCAGATACTGTCCCCGTCAATTGTGCAACGCTTTGCTTGACCCCGTGAAGCTGCTTACCTGAAACTGCATCTGTTGACCCTGCTGAAACAACCCCCTCTTCTAAGCCTGTAAGCTTGCGCAATCCTTTACTCTTGTTGGCAATGGAAATCTCTTTACCTTCTACTTTAGCACCAATCGTGATCAGGCCCAAATCTTCTTGCGCTACAAGGCTGTTCTTTTCCACCTCACCAATCTTACCAGAAAGCTGTGTTAATGTTTCATCAACTCCCTGAAAAGCTGCTTCAATACCAATACGACCTCGGTCCTGAATTTTATACGTCGGCTGTTTACTTTCCAGAACGCTTGCGCTACCACCTAAAGACTTCGTAATATTCTTGTCAAAGTCTACAATATTTACCTGAACACCAGATACTGTCTCAGTCAACTGTGCAACGCTTTGCTTGACCCCATGAAGCTGTTTACCTGAAACTGCATCTGTTGACTCTGCTGAAACATCCCCCTCTTCCAAACCAGTAAGTTTGCGAATTCCCTTCTTATTGTTAGCAATGGAGATCTCATCGCCCTCTACATTCTTACCAATCGTAATTACATTTGGCGATTCATCTTGTGCTACAAGGTTATTACTTATTGTGCCTGTTACATCCTCAACCTTACCCAAAAGAACCGTCAACGTTTCATCAACACCCTGAAAAGCTGCTTCAACACCTGTACGACTTTGACCCTGAATTTTATACTTCGGAGCTGTACCCTTCAGTACATCTGCTCCTCCTCCTAAAAACTCATTAAGATTCTTATCAAAGGTTGCAATATTTGTCTGAACACTCTTAGCACTGCTAGCCAACTTCTCAACACTCTGATCCAACTTATAAAGCTGCTTACCTGAAACTCCATCTGTTGAACCTGCTGAAACAACCCCCTCTTCTAAGCCTGTAAGCTTGCGCAATCCTTTACTCTTGTTGGCAATGGAAATCTCACCGCCCTCTACATCCTTACCAATCGTGATCAGGCCCAAATCTTCTTGCGCTACAAGACTGTTCTTCTCCACCTTGCCAATCTTCACAGAAAACTGTGTTAATGTTTCATCAACTCCCTGAAAAGCTGCTTCAACACCTGTACGACCTTGACCCTGAATTTTATATGTCGGCTGTTTACTTTCCAGCACGCTTGCGCCACCACCTAAAGACTTCGTAATATTCCTGTCAAAGTCTACAATATTTACCTGAACACCAGATACTGTCTCAGTCAACTTCTCAACGCTTTGCTTGACCCCGTGAAGCTGCTTACCTGAAACTGCATCTGTTGAAACTTCCGAAACAGCCCCCTCTTCTAAGCCTGTAAGTTTGCGCAATCCTTTACTCTTATTGGCAATGGAAATCTCTTTACCTTCTACTTTAGCACCAATGGTAATCTTATGCGTTTCTTTCTCTTGATGCACAATGAGACTACCTTCCACACCTTCAACCTTCTTAGAAAGACCTGTCAATGTTTCATCAACACCCTTAAAAGCTGCTTCAACACCTGTACGACCTTGGCCCTGAATTTCATACTTCGGAGCTGTACCCTTCAGTACATCTGCTCCTCCTCCTAAAGAAGCATTAAGATTCTTATCCAAGGCTAAAATATCTTTCTCAGCCTTCCCGACAGTGCCACTCAACTTCTCAACGCTTTGCTTGACCCCGTGAAGCTGTTTACCTGAAACTGCATCTGTTGACCCTGCTGAAACAGCCCCCTCTTCCAAGCCTGTAAGCTTGCGCAATCCTTTACTCTTGTCGGCAATGGAAATCTCTTTACCTTCTACTTTAGCACCAATCGTGATCAGGCCCAAATCTTCTTGCGCTACAAGGCTGTTCTTTTCCACCTCACCAATCTTACCAGAAAGCTGTGTTAATGTTTCATCAACTCCCTGAAAAGCTGCTTCAATACCAATACGACCTCGGTCCTGAATTTTATACGTCGGCTGTTTACTTTCCAGCACGCTTGCGCTACCACCTAAAGACTTCGTAATATTCTTGTCAAAGTCTACAATATTTACCTGAACACCAGATACTGTCTCAGTCAACTGTGCAACGCTTTGCTTGACCTCATGAAGCTGCTTACCTGTGACCGCATCTGTTGAAGTTTTCGAAACATCCCCCTCTTCCAAACCTGTAAGCTTGCGCAATCCTTTATTCTTGTTGGCAATGGAAATCTCACCGCCCTCTACATCCTTACCAATCGTGATTATATTCGACGATTTATCTTGCGTTACAAGACCATTACCTTCCACACCGCCAACCTGTTTAGAAAGTTCTGTTAGTTTCTCATCAACACCCTTAAAGGCAGCTTCAATACCTGTACGACTTTGACCCTGAATTTTATACTTCGGAGCTGTACCCTTCAGTACATCTGCTCCTCCTCCTAAAAACTCATTAAGATTCTTATCAAAGGTTGCAATATTTGTCTGAACACTCTTAGCACTGCTAGCCAACTTCTCAACACTCTGATCCAACTTATAAAGCTGCTTACCTGAAACTCCATCTGTTGAACCTGCTGAAACAACCCCCTCTTCTAAGCCTGTAAGCTTGCGCAATCCTTTACTCTTGTTGGCAATGGAAATCTCACCGCCCTCTACATCCTTACCAATCGTGATCAGGCCCAAATCTTCTTGTGCTACAAAGCTGTTCTTCTCCACCTCACTAATCTTACCAGAAAGCTGTGTTAATGTTTCATCAACACCCTGAAAAGCTGCCTCAACACCTGTACGACTTTGACCCTGAATTTTATACTTCGGAGCTGTACCTGAAAATACGTTTGCTCCTCCTCCTAAAGAAGCATTAAGATTCTTATCTAAAGTTGAAATATCCTCCTTAGCTTTATCAACAGTGCTACTCAACTTCTCAACGCTTTGCTTGACCCCGTGAAGCTGCTTACCTGAAACTGCATCTGTTGAAACTTCCGAAACAGCCCCCTCTTCTAAGCCTGTAAGTTTGCGCAATCCTTTACTCTTATTGGCAATGGAAATCTCTTTACCTTCTACTTTAGCACCAATGGTAATCTTATGCGTTTCTTTCTCTTGATGCACAATGAGACTGCCTTCCACACCGCCAACCTGTTTAGAAAGCTCTGACAACTTACTATCAACACCAGCAAAGGCAGAACCAACATCATGATGACCCTTGCTCTGAATCATAAACGTTGGCTCTGTCCATTTACCACCCTCATATGCAGCTTTTCCACCTAAATACTTCGCAATCGTGCTATTCGTCTCATAAAGCTGCCCACCAGTAATCGCTTCTTTCGAATCTTCTGAAAGCTCTCCATCAGCCAAACCGGTAAGTTTCCGCTGCTCTCTACTACTGTTGGCAATAGAGATCTCACCGCCCTCTGCTTTAGCACCAATGGTAATCGTATGCTTTTCTGGATCTTGCACCACAAGGTTTGTACTGCCTTCCACACCTTCAACCTTCTTAGAAAGCTCCGACAACTTACTATCAACACCGGCAAAGGCAGAACCAACATCATGATGATCCTTGCTCTGAATTTCATACGTTGGCTCTGTCCATTTACCACCCTCATACGCAGCTTTTCCACCTAAATACTTCGCAATCGTGCTATTCGTTTCATAAAGCTGCCCACCAGTAATCGCTTCTTGCGAATCTTCTGAAACAGCTCCAGCAGCCAAACCGGTAAGTTTCCGCTGCTCTCTACTACTGTTGGCAATAGAGATCTCACCGCCCTCTGCTTTGGCGCCAATGGTAATCTTATGCGTTTCTTTCTCTTGATGCACAATGAGACTGCCTTCCACACCGCCAACCTGTTCAGAAAGCTCTGATAACTTACTATCAACACCGGCAAAGGCAGAAGCAACATCATGATGATCCTTCTTCTGAATCGTAAACGTTGGCTCTGTCCATTCACCATCCTCATACGCAGCTTTTCCACCTAAATACTTCGTAATCGTAGTGTTCGTCCCATAAAGCTGCGAGCCATTGATTGCATCTGTCGATGCTGGTTTAACACTTCCACCTTTTACACCAAAAATAAAACGACCATGACCATCTTCATTCCAAATGTTAATAACCTCGCCCCTCGTTTTACCTCCAATCGCGATCTGCCCTTCGTTGAAGTAAATTAGATCCGGATCTCCTCGTATTCCATCTTGTGCTGGTAACGCTTTTAGCTGAGCAACATTCACTGCATCAGTATCTTTACCATCAGCAACACGTGTACTAGCTGTATTAACAGACCTCGTATTAACAGACCAGTTGATAGGATTATTTTCTTCTAAAAACCAATCCCCTGCCACTCCATCAATTGAAGCATGTGTACTCGCACTTGCTAAAGCATTTACTGAAGCATCAGCCTCACAACTACTCTCAAAGAAATAACCACTAGAACCATCAGAAAGCTGATTTGCGGTCAGTTTCTTAGATTTCTCCTTCGCAGATACTTTCTTACCCGATCTTGATGAACTACGGCTCACAACCTGATCTACCCCACAAAAACGACTACCATTAGCCACCCCAACACGCCCATGACCAACGTTTGCAGAAACCACACCTGCACTTACACTTTGAACTGTCGCCCCCGTTGAAGAGAGATGAGAAGCAAAAACTGGAGAAACGCTCGATAAAAGAGCAGCCATTACCACCCCTAACGAAGCAGCTCTCACCAAAGACACCTCAGAAAGAAGCTTTTGAGAATTGAAGCTTTTATTTTTTAGAGTGATATGTACCTTTTTCATAACAAATCTTTCAAAAATAAAAAACATCAAAAAAAATGCATTTGAGCCATTTAAAAGTCACAATTGGGCGCTAGTTAATTTGATGGTAGGTTTTGTATTGTGAAAATAAACATAAAAATGAACCAGAGAGTGAAACTAATTTTATGTGCTAAAAACAAAAATGTAGTCTTTTAGCTTTTAAATTAGGTTCCTCACATTAAGAACAATTAGTAAGGAGAGTAATCATTTAAGGTCTTATCCTTACAAAAGTAGTGGTTTTCATAATAAAAGCCTCCAAAAAAATGTTGAACAATATGTTGAGCGTCAAAAAAGTATATTCAATTGCCGTTAGCTTTCTAAACAAAGGGAAGTATGGGTTGAGCCTTTGAGAGAATAAAGTGGGTAAGTGAGTTTTTAATAGACGCTAGCGAAGAATTTTTATCTCTTTAATACGATTTGTTGGGGGTATTTAAGAGGTGTTTTATTTTTCGGATGCGCTATTTAGAACTGAAAATTTTGAGCTAAAGGTTTGTTTGTTATTTATAGTCTCCTTAATTAAAGCTATTAATCTGGGTAGTAGTTTTTGTTTTAAGTAAGTCAGCCTTATGTTAAAGGGTATATGCGGGCTAGTAAATAAAAAAAATTAAGGAGTTCTAAATTTCATTTCTTTAAGGTGAGTTTGCAGTAAAGATTGGAATGTGTTTTATATCAAGTAAATCTATGGTGTAAATCTTTGTGGTGTGATGTGATTTGTCAACGGTATTATTCTCGGATAAATCTGTGGATAATTTTTTTATAAAAAATTTCTTTAGTTAAATTATTTATCCAAAACATATTTTTGCGCATGGCCGTGTTAATTCTTATGGAATTATTAGTTTAATGTAAAGCTTATTCCTGCTCCTACGCCCCAGTGTCCTCCAGAAGTAGTGAAGGAAAGGTTGGAATGGGTGTTTCCATCTTCAGATGTGTAGCCGGCACCAAAGGCAGCTCCGGAGTGGTTGCGCCATATACCATTACCAAATGCAACACTGAGTTTTCCAGGTATATCGTTGTAGCGTAAGTTAGCTACAGCTAATCCGATAGCTGCTGCTTGTCTTGCTTCTTTTTGGACGTTTTCAATCTTATAATTTAAGGCCTCAAACTTCATATCAGTATAGGCGTTGGCTTGTGCAACAGCATCACCGACTATATTCTCTATTTTTTTATCTGTATACTTGTTGGCATCCGCAAGAACAAGAGCCATCTGTTCTTGAACATAATCGTGCAATTGACCACCATTAACTGCCTGCTTTGAGCCTTTTTCGACTTTACCATCTGCAACATTGTCAATGGTTACAGGTGTGTCATCATCAGCACCTACTAAAGTGATGCTATTAGTTTTGTTGCCTTGTTTATCTTTGTCATAGGTGACAAACCCATCAGTAAGGATGTCAATATTGTTGACCATATCATCAACTTTGTTTTCAAGACTATCAATCTTCTCATTCGTCGCCCAAAGTTGATCACCTGTGACTACATCAGTAGAACCCTTTTCAATAGCACCATTTGCTACATTAGTGATCTTACCAACCTGACCATTATGGCTAGCATCATAGGCATTTTTCTCGTTATCCCAACTTATGCTAGAATTCACTGAAGAGCTCGTCTGAGTTTCAACATGCTTAATACGATCATTAAGGCCAGACATACTATTATTAACAGCATCAAAGGCTTCAGCTACATTATGATATGCTTGTTTTCCATTCTTGTTCTGTGCGTCAAAATCCGTAATTGTAAACGTTGGATCCGTCCATTTTCCATCCTGATACCCAGCTCCTCCACCAAAATAAGTTGCTAGCTGTTTATTCACCTCATAAAGTTGATTACCTGTTATCGCTTCTGTTGACCCTGCTGAAACATCCCCCTCTGCTAAGCCAGTAAGCTTGCGGAAACCTTTACTATTGTTAGCAATAGAAATCTCATCACCACCTGTTTTGGCTCCAATTGTGATTACATTCGACGATTCATCTTGTGCTATAAGACTATTACTGACCGCAGTCGTAACACCTTCAACCTGCTTAGAAAGAGCTGTCAACGTATTATCAACACCTACAAAAGCAGAAGCAACATTATCATACTCCTTGCTCTGAATTTTATATGTTGGCGCTATATCTTCTAGTACACTTGCTCCACCCCCCAAATACTTATTAATACTCGCATCTAAAGTTAAAATATCCTTCCCAGCCTTCTCAACAATAGCATTGAGCGGATCAAATTTCTGCTCAACCTTATGAAGCTGCTTACCTGAAACTGCATCTGTTGAAACTTCCGAAACATCTCCATCAGCCAAACCAGTAAGTTTACGAGCTTTTCCTTTACTATTAGTGATATTGATCTTACTGCCTTCTACTTTACCTCCAATGGTGATTACCTTCGTATCTGAGTGCTGTGCTATAAGGCTGTCATCCCCAATACTTTCAACCTTATCAAACTTCTCATAAAGATCTGTCAACGTATTATCAACACCCTTAAAAGCAGCTTCAATACCTATATGATCTTGATCCTGAATGGTATAAATAGGTGCTGTACCCTTCAGTACATCTGCTCCTCCTCCTAAAAACTCATTAATATTCGCACCTAAAGTTGAAATATCCTCCCCAGCCTTCTCAACAATAGCATTGAGCGGATCAAACTTCTGCCCAACCTTATGAAGTTGTGAACCTGTGACCGCATCTGTTGAACCTGCTGAAACTTGCCCATCGGCTAAACCAGTGAGTGTGCGAGCTTTTCCTTTACTATTGGTAATATTGATCTTACTGCCTTCTACGTTCCCACCTATCGTAATCAACTTCGTACCTGAATGCTGTGCTACAAGGCTGTCATCTCCAACACTGTTTTGCAAGCTATCAAACTTCTCATAAAGATCTGTCAACGTATTATCAACACCCTCAAAGGCTGATGCAATACTATGATACGGATTGTCCTGAATAGTATAAGTCAGTTCTGTACCTGAAAATATGTTTACTCCACCCCCTAAATACTTATTAATATTCGCCTCTAAAGTTGAAATATCCTTCTCAGCCTTCTCAACAATAACATTAAGTGGATCAAACTTCTGTTCAACCTTATGAAGTTGTGAACCTGTTATCGCTTCTGTTGACCCTGCTGAAACATCCCCCTCTGCCAAGCCAGTAAGCTTGCGGAAACCTTTACTATTGTTAGCAATAGAAATCTCATCACCACCTGTTTTGGCTCCAATTGTGATTACATTCGACGATTCATCTTGTGCTATAAGACTATTACTGACCGCAGTCGTAACACCTTCAACCTGCTTAGAAAGAGCTGTCAACGTATTATCAACACCTACAAAAGCAGAAGCAACATTATCATACTCCTTGCTCTGAATTTTATATGTTGGCGCTATATCTTCTAGTACACTTGCTCCACCCCCCAAATACTTATTAATACTCGCATCTAAAGTTAAAATATCCTTCCCAGCCTTCTCAACAATAGCATTGAGCGGATCAAATTTCTGCTCAACCTTATGAAGCTGCTTACCTGAAACTGCATCTGTTGAAACTTCCGAAACATCTCCATCAGCCAAACCAGTAAGTTTACGAGCTTTTCCTTTACTATTAGTGATATTGATCTTACTGCCTTCTACTTTACCTCCAATGGTGATTACCTTCGTATCTGAGTGCTGTGCTATAAGGCTGTCATCCCCAATACTTTCAACCTTATCAAACTTCTCATAAAGATCTGTCAACGTATTATCAACACCCTTAAAAGCAGCTTCAATACCTATATGATCTTGATCCTGAATGGTATAAATAGGTGCTGTACCCTTCAGTACATCTGCTCCTCCTCCTAAAAACTCATTAATATTCGCACCTAAAGTTGAAATATCCTCCCCAGCCTTCTCAACAATAGCATTGAGCGGATTAAACTTCTGCTCAACCTTATGAAGTTGTGAACCTGTGACCGCATCTGTTGAACCTGCTGAAACTTGCCCATCGGCCAAACCAGTGAGTGTGCGAGCTTTTCCTTTACTATTGGTAATATTGATCTTACTGCCTTCTACGTTCCCACCTATCGTAATCAACTTCGTACCTGAATGCTGTGCTACAAGGCTGTCATCTCCAACACTGTTTTGCAAGCTATCAAACTTCTCATAAAGATCTGTCAACGTATTATCAACACCCTCAAAGGCTGATGCAATACTATGATACGGATTGTCCTGAATAGTATAAGTCAGTTCTGTACCTGAAAATATGTTTGCCCCACCTCCTAAATACTTATTAATATTCGCACCTAAAGTTGAAATATCCTTCTCAGCCTTCTCAACAATAACATTAAGTGGATCAAACTTCTGTTCAACCTTATGAAGTTGTGAACCTGTTATCGCTTCTGTTGACGCTATTGAAACATCCCCCTCTGCCAAGCCTGTAAGCTTGCGCAATCCTTTACTCTTGTTGGCAATGGAAATCTCACCGCCCTCTACATCCTTACCAATCGTGATTACATTCGACGATTTATCTTGCGTTACAAGACTATTACTGACCGCAGTCGTAACACCTTCAACCTGCTTAGAAAGAACCGTCAACGTTTCATCAACACCCTGAAAAGCTGCTTCAACACCTGTACGACCTTGGCCCTGAATTTCATACTTCGGAGCTGTACCCTTCAATACATCTGCTCCACCCCCTAAAGAATCCTTAATATTCTTATCCAAGGTTAAAATATCTTTCTCAGCCTTCTTGACAATAACATTGAGCGGATCAAACTTCTGTTCAACCTTATGAAGCTGCTTACCTGAAACTGCATCTGTTGAAACTTCCGAAACAGCCCCCTCTTCTAAGCCTGTAAGTTTGCGCAATCCTTTACTCTTATTGGCAATGGAAATCTCTTTACCTTCTACTTTAGCACCAATGGTAATCTTATGCGTTTCTTTCTCTTGATGCACAATGAGACTACCTTCCACACCTTCAACCTTCTTAGAAAGACCTGTCAATGTTTCATCAACACCCTTAAAAGCTGCTTCAACACCTGTACGACCTTGGCCCTGAATTTCATACTTCGGAGCTGTACCCTTCAGTACATCTGCTCCTCCTCCTAAAGAAGCATTAAGATTCTTATCCAAGGCTAAAATATCTTTCTCAGCCTTCCCGACAGTGCCACTCAACTTCTCAACGCTTTGCTTGACCCCGTGAAGCTGTTTACCTGAAACTGCATCTGTTGACCCTGCTGAAACAGCCCCCTCTTCCAAGCCTGTAAGCTTGCGCAATCCTTTACTCTTGTCGGCAATGGAAATCTCTTTACCTTCTACTTTACCCCCAATCGTGATCAGGCCCGAACTTTCTTGCGCTACAAGGCTGTTCTTTTCCACCTCACCAATCTTACCAGAAAGCTGTGTTAATGTTTCATCAACTCCCTGAAAAGCTGCTTCAACACCTGTACGCTTTTTATTCTGAATGGTATAAATAGGCGCTGTACCTGAAAATACGTTTGCTCCTCCTCCTAAAGAAGCATTAAGATTCTTATCTAAAGTTGAAATATCCTCCTTAGCTTTATTAACAGTGCTACTCAAGCCCTCAGCATTTTGCTTGACCTCATGAAGCTGCTTACCTGTGACCGCATCTGTTGAAGTTTTCGAAACATCCCCCTCTTCCAAACCTGTAAGCTTGCGCAATCCTTTATTCTTGTTGGCAATGGAAATCTCACCGCCCTCTACATCCTTACCAATCGTGATTATATTCGACGATTTATCTTGCGTTACAAGACCATTACTGACCGCAGTCGTAACACCTTCAACCTGCTTAGAAAGAACCGTCAACGTTTCATCAACACCCTGAAAAGCTGCTTCAACACCTGTACGACCTTGGCCCTGAATTTCATACTTCGGAGCTGTACCCTTCAATACATCTGCTCCACCCCCTAAAGAATCCTTAATATTCTTATCCAAGGTTAAAATATCCTTCCCAGCCTTCTCAACAATAGCATTGAGCGGATCAAACTTCTGTTCAACCTTATAAAGCTGTTTACCTGAAACTGCATCTGTTGACCCTGCTGAAACAGCCCCCTCTGCCAAGCCTGTAAGCTTGCGCAATCCTTTACTCTTGTTGGCAATGGAAATCTCTTTACCTTCTACTTTAGCACCAATCGTGATCAAGCCCGAATCCTCTTGTGCTACAAAGCTGTTCTTCTCCACCTCACTAATCTTACCAGAAAGCTGTGTTAATGTTTCATCAACACCCTGAAAAGCTGCCTCAACACCTGTACGACTTTGACCCTGAATTTTATACTTCGGAGCTGTACCTGAAAATACGTTTGCTCCTCCTCCTAAAGAAGCATTAAGATTCTTATCTAAAGTTGAAATATCCTCCTTAGCTTTATCAACAGTGCTACTCAACTTCTCAACGCTTTGCTTGACCCCGTGAAGCTGCTTACCTGAAACTGCATCTGTTGAAACTTCCGAAACAGCCCCCTCTTCTAAGCCTGTAAGTTTGCGCAATCCTTTACTCTTATTGGCAATGGAAATCTCTTTACCTTCTACTTTAGCACCAATGGTAATCTTATGCGTTTCTTTCTCTTGATGCACAATGAGACTACCTTCCACACCTTCAACCTTCTTAGAAAGACCTGTCAATGTTTCATCAACACCCTTAAAAGCTGCTTCAACACCTGTACGACCTTGGCCCTGAATTTCATACTTCGGAGCTGTACCCTTCAGTACATCTGCTCCTCCTCCTAAAGAAGCATTAAGATTCTTATCCAAGGCTAAAATATCTTTCTCAGCCTTCCCGACAGTGCCACTCAACTTCTCAACGCTTTGCTTGACCCCGTGAAGCTGTTTACCTGAAACTGCATCTGTTGACCCTGCTGAAACAGCCCCCTCTTCCAAGCCTGTAAGCTTGCGCAATCCTTTACTCTTGTCGGCAATGGAAATCTCTTTACCTTCTACTTTACCCCCAATCGTGATCAGGCCCGAACTTTCTTGCGCTACAAGGCTGTTCTTTTCCACCTCACCAATCTTACCAGAAAGCTGTGTTAATATTTCATCAACTCCCTGAAAAGCTGCTTCAACACCTGTACGCTTTTTATTCTGAATGGTATAAATAGGCGCTGTACCTGAAAATACGTTTGCTCCTCCTCCTAAAGAAGCATTAAGATTCTTATCTAAAGTTGAAATATCCTCCTTAGCTTTATTAACAGTGCTACTCAAGCCCTCAGCATTTTGCTTGACCTCATGAAGCTGCTTACCTGTGACCGCATCTGTTGAAGTTTTCGAAACATCCCCCTCTTCCAAACCTGTAAGCTTGCGCAATCCTTTATTCTTGTTGGCAATGGAAATCTCACCGCCCTCTACATCCTTACCAATCGTGATTATATTCGACGATTTATCTTGCGTTACAAGACCATTACTGACCGCAGTCGTAACACCTTCAACCTGCTTAGAAAGAACCGTCAACGTTTCATCAACACCCTGAAAAGCTGCTTCAACACCTGTACGACCTTGGCCCTGAATTTCATACTTCGGAGCTGTACCCTTCAATACATCTGCTCCACCCCCTAAAGAATCCTTAATATTCTTATCCAAGGTTAAAATATCCTTCCCAGCCTTCTCAACAATAGCATTGAGCGGATCAAACTTCTGTTCAACCTTATAAAGCTGTTTACCTGAAACTGCATCTGTTGACCCTGCTGAAACAGCCCCCTCTGCCAAGCCTGTAAGCTTGCGCAATCCTTTACTCTTGTTGGCAATGGAAATCTCTTTACCTTCTACTTTAGCACCAATCGTGATCAAGCCCGAATCCTCTTGTGCTACAAAGCTGTTCTTCTCCACCTCACTAATCTTACCAGAAAGCTGTGTTAATGTTTCATCAACACCCTGAAAAGCTGCCTCAACACCTGTACGACTTTGACCCTGAATTTTATACTTCGGAGCTGTACCTGAAAATACGTTTGCTCCTCCTCCTAAAGAAGCATTAAGATTCTTATCTAAAGTTGAAATATCCTCCTTAGCTTTATCAACAGTGCTACTCAACTTCTCAACGCTTTGCTTGACCCCGTGAAGCTGCTTACCTGAAACTGCATCTGTTGAAACTTCCGAAACAGCCCCCTCTTCTAAGCCTGTAAGTTTGCGCAATCCTTTACTCTTATTGGCAATGGAAATCTCTTTACCTTCTACTTTAGCACCAATGGTAATCTTATGCGTTTCTTTCTCTTGATGCACAATGAGACTGCCTTCCACACCGCCAACCTGTTTAGAAAGCTCTGACAACTTACTATCAACACCAGCAAAGGCAGAACCAACATCATGATGACCCTTGCTCTGAATCATAAACGTTGGCTCTGTCCATTTACCACCCTCATATGCAGCTTTTCCACCTAAATACTTCGCAATCGTGCTATTCGTCTCATAAAGCTGCCCACCAGTAATCGCTTCTTTCGAATCTTCTGAAAGCTCTCCATCAGCCAAACCGGTAAGTTTCCGCTGCTCTCTACTACTGTTGGCAATAGAGATCTCACCGCCCTCTGCTTTAGCACCAATGGTAATCGTATGCTTTTCTGGATCTTGCACCACAAGGTTTGTACTGCCTTCCACACCTTCAACCTTCTTAGAAAGCTCCGACAACTTACTATCAACACCGGCAAAGGCAGAACCAACATCATGATGATCCTTGCTCTGAATTTCATACGTTGGCTCTGTCCATTTACCACCCTCATACGCAGCTTTTCCACCTAAATACTTCGCAATCGTGCTATTCGTTTCATAAAGCTGCCCACCAGTAATCGCTTCTTGCGAATCTTCTGAAAGCTCTCCTTTAGCCAAGCCGGTAAGTTTCCGCTGCCTTCTACTACTGTTGGCAATAGAGATCTCACCGCCCTCTGCTTTGGCACCAATGGTAATCGTATGCTTTCCTGGATCTTGCACCACAAGGTTTGTACTGCCTTCCACACCTTCAACCTTCTTAGAAAGCTCCGACAACTTACTATCAACACCGGCAAAGGCAGAACCAACATCATGATAACCCTTGCTCTGAATTTCATACGTTGGCTCTGTCCATTTATCACCAACACTACCATCATACGCAGCTCCTCCACCTAAATACTTCGTAATCGTGGTGTTCGTCCCATAAAGCTGCGAGCCATTGATTGCATCTGTCGATGCTGGTTTAATACTTCCACCTTTTACACCCAAAATAAAACGACCATGACCATCTTCATTCGAAATGTTAATAACCTCGCCCCTCGTTTTACCTCCAATCGCGATCTGCCCTTGGCTGTTGAGGTAAATTAGATCCGGATCTCCTCGTATTCCATCTTGTGCTGGTAACGCTTTTAGCTGAGCAACATTCACTGCATCAGTATCTTTACCATCAGCAACACGTGCACCCGTTGTATTAACAGACCTCGTATTAACAGACCAATTGATAGGATTATTTTCTTCTAAAAACCAATCCCCTGCCACTCCATCAATTGAAGCATGTGTACTCGCACTTGCTAAAGCATTTACTGAAGCATCAGCCTCACAACTACTCTCAAAGAAATAACCACTAGAACCATCAGAAAGCTGATTTGCGGTCAGTTTCTTAGATTTCTCCGCAGATACTTTCTTACCCCATCTTGATGGAGTACGGCTCACAACCTGATCTACCCCACAAAAACGACTACCATTAGCCACCCCAACACGCCCATGACCAACGTTTGCAGAAACCACACCCGCACTTACACTTTGAACTGTCGCCCCCGTTGAAGAGAGATGAGAAGCAAAAACCGGAGAAACGCTCGATAAAAGAGCAGCCATTACCACCCCTAACGAAGCAGCTCTCACCAAAGACACCTCAGAAAGAAGCTTTTGAGAATTGAAGCTTTTATTTTTTAGAGTGATATGTACCTTTTTCATAATAAATCTTTCAAAAATAAAAAACATCAAAAAAAATGCATTTGAGCCATTTAAAAGTCACAATTGGGCGCTAGTTAATTTGATGGTAGGTTTTGTATTGTGAAAATAAACATAAAAATGAACCAGAGAGTGAAACTAATTTTATGTGCTAAAAACAAAAATGTAGTCTTTTAGCTTTTAAATTAGGTTCCTCACATTAAGAACAATTAGTAAGGAGAGTAATCATTTAAGGTCTTATCCTTACAAAAGTAGTGGTTTTCATAATAAAAGCCTCCAAAAAAATGTTGAACAATATGTTGAGCGTCAAAAAAGTATATTCAATTGCCGTTAGCTTTCTAAACAAAGGGAAGTATGGGTTGAGCCTTTGAGAGAATAAAGTGGGTAAGTGAGTTTTTAATAGACGCTAGCGAAGAATTTTTATCTCTTTAATACGATTTGTTGGGGGTATTTAAGAGGTGTTTTATTTTTCGGATGCGCTATTTAGAACTGAAAATTTTGAGCTAAAGGTTTGTTTGTTATTTATAGTCTCCTTAATTAAAGCTATTAATCTGGGTAGTAGTTTTTGTTTTAAGTAAGTCAGCCTTATGTTAAAGGGTATATGCGGGCTAGTAAATAAAAAAAATTAAGGAGTTCTAAATTTCATTTCTTTAAGGTGAGTTTGCAGTAAAGATTGGAATGTGTTTTATATCAAGTAAATCTATGGTGTAAATCTTTGTGGTGTGATGTGATTTGTCAACGGTATTATTCTCGGATAAATCTGTGGATAATTTTTTTATAAAAAATTTCTTTAGTTAAATTATTTATCCAAAACATATTTTTGCGCATGGCCGTGTTAATTCTTATGGAATTATTAGTTTAATGTAAAGCTTATTCCTGCTCCTACGCCCCAGTGTCCTCCAGAAGTAGTGAAGGAAAGGTTGGAATGGGTGTTTCCATCTTCAGATGTGTAGCCGGCACCAAAGGCAGCTCCGGAGTGGTTGCGCCATATACCATTACCAAATGCAACACTGAGTTTTCCAGGTATATCGTTGTAGCGTAAGTTAGCTACAGCTAATCCGATAGCTGCTGCTTGTCTTGCTTCTTTTTGGACGTTTTCAATCTTATAATTTAAGGCCTCAAACTTCATATCAGTATAGGCGTTGGCTTGTGCAACAGCATCACCGACTATATTCTCTATTTTTTTATCTGTATACTTGTTGGCATCCGCAAGAACAAGAGCCATCTGTTCTTGAACATAATCGTGCAATTGACCACCATTAACTGCCTGCTTTGAGCCTTTTTCGACTTTACCATCTGCAACATTGTCAATGGTTACAGGTGTGTCATCATCAGCACCTACTAAAGTGATGCTATTAGTTTTGTTGCCTTGTTTATCTTTGTCATAGGTGACAAACCCATCAGTAAGGATGTCAATATTGTTGACCATATCATCAACTTTGTTTTCAAGACTATCAATCTTCTCATTCGTCGCCCAAAGTTGATCACCTGTGACTACATCAGTAGAACCCTTTTCAATAGCACCATTTGCTACATTAGTGATCTTACCAACCTGACCATTATGGCTAGCATCATAGGCATTTTTCTCGTTATCCCAACTTATGCTAGAATTCACTGAAGAGCTCGTCTGAGTTTCAACATGCTTAATACGATCATTAAGGCCAGACATACTATTATTAACAGCATCAAAGGCTTCAGCTACATTATGATATGCTTGTTTTCCATTCTTGTTCTGTGCGTCAAAATCCGTAATTGTAAACGTTGGATCCGTCCATTTTCCATCCTGATACCCAGCTCCTCCACCAAAATAAGTTGCTAGCTGTTTATTCACCTCATAAAGTTGATTACCTGTTATCGCTTCTGTCGAACCATTTACAATATCCCCATCTAAAAGAAACTTCAGTTTATTGTTTTCTGCTGTCCCTCGTCCTTCTCCTTTATTGACATGAAGCGCAACAAAAGCTCCCTCCTTATCACTCCAAAATAAAGCATTCTCCTTAACAGCTGCAGTATTAGTATTAATATTATTCTGCAATTTCGTCAGTATATCATCAACGCCGGCAAATGCAGTACCAACATTGTTATAACTCTGCTTTTGAATGGTATAAGTCGGTGCAACACCTTCTAGTATGTTAGCACCACTTCCTAAATATTGAGATATATTTGTATCAAGCTTTGTTATATCCTCCTGAACACCAGACACTGTGCCAGTCAACGCCTTAACACTTTGCTTGACTTCATAAAGCTGCTTACCATTGACTGCTTCTACCGAATCACTTGAAAGAGCTCCGTCCTTCACGCCAGAAAGTTTCCTAGCTTCTCCATCTTTATTAGCAATAGTGATCTCAGTACCTCCTGTTTTAGCACCAATAGTGATCTTATGCGTACTTAGCTCTTGTTGGACAAGGTCGTTATGTATCACATCATTAATTCTACCAAAAAGCTCCGTCAGTGTATCATCAACACCCTTAAAGGCTGCTTCAACACCTGTACGATCTTGACCCTGAATTTCATACCTTGGCTGCTTACCTGTCAGCACATCCGCTCCACCACCTAAATACTCCGAAATATTCGTATCAAGAGTTGTGACATTCCTTTCAACTTCTAATATAGTGCTACGCAAAGCAGTAACACTCTGCTTAACTCCATGAAGCTGCGAACCATTCACTGCCTCTGTCGAACTTTCTGAAACTTGTCCATCGGCCAAACCAGTAAGTTTACGGAGTCCTTTATTATTGTTAGTGATAGAAATCTCATCACCATCTGTTTTAGAACCAATGGTAATTAGCCTAGATATGGGCTCTTGCTGGACAAGGCCATTATTTAACACGTTTGCAACACTATCAATCCTACCAGAAAGCTGTGTCAATGTATCATCAACACCAGCAAAGGTAGAAGCAATATTATTATGCTCCTCTCCCTGAACCATATACGTCGGCGCTATACCTGCAAGTACATTTGCTCCACCCCCTAAATACTGAGATATATTCTTATCAAAGTCTGTGATATTCTTCTGCATACTAGACACTGTGCTTGTCAATACGTCAACACTTTGCTTGACGCCGTGAAGCTGCGAACCATTCACTGCCTCTGTCGAGTTTGCAGAAAGTTCCCCTACCTCCACCCCAGAAAGCACTCGAGATTTTTCATCTTTATTGGCAATGGAAATTTCATTGCCCTCAACTTCTTTACCAATGGCGATTACCTTCGTTCCTAGATTTTGGCGTACAAGAATGTTCTCAACCTCACCAGAAAGCTGTGTCAGTGCATTATCAACGCCTTCAAAGGCACTACCAACATTACTATGTTCATTGCCTTGAATTGTATAAGTTGGCGCCTTACCTGTCAGTACATTTGTACTACCACCCAAATACCGAGAAATGTTCGTATTAAGTTTTGTGACATTAGTATCAAGATTCGTCACCCTTCCTTCAATTTTTGATACAGTACCAACCAGTGTCTTAACATTTTCATCCACCTTATAAAGCTGAGCACCGTTAACTGCTTCTGTCGAATGTGCAGAAAGATTTCCGTCTTTTACACCAGAAAGTACCCGAGTATCTCCTTCACGGTTAGTAATTTTGATTTCAGCACCATCAGTTTTGGCACCAATGGTGATCCGCCTGGTTCCTAAATTTTGCTCTACGAGAGTGTTATCTATTACATCGTTAATCTTTTCAGAAAGCCGTGTCAGTGAAATATCAACACCTGTGAATGCATCTCCGACATTATTATGCTCTTGACTTTGAATTGTATAAGTCGGTGCCGTACTTTCCAGTACATTTGCTCCACCGCCTAAATACGTCGCAATCGTGCTGTTTAGTTCATAAACTTGACCGGCATTTACTGCATCTTTTGAATCTCTAAAGAGAAATCCATCCGCCACACCCCTAACTTGCATATCCGAAGCATTGATCCCACCCGTAGTCACTGATGGACCATCCACAATAAATAAACCATTATCGACTAAACGGACACTTCTTGTCCAGATGTTCTTCAGCACAAGAGTCTCAGCCAAATCAAATATTATTTTATCGTCACTTTTGACAATTTCAATATTTTTACTTCCAGCGACTAAATTGAGACTGTTATCTTTATTAATTTTTGTAGTATTTTGACCATTAACAGAAAGCTGCCAAGTACCACCTTCTTCTTCTACCCATGTTTTTAATGCTTTCAGCTGGGCAATATTCACTGCATCAGTCTCTTCAAAACCAGCGGCTACTCCTATAATTTGCCGTGTTTTTCCACTGTTTACATCACCAACACTAACTGCACCTTTAGTACTTCTCCATATCGGTGACGTGTTCATTGAAGCGATGTCACTTTCAGGATCATAACCTGAAACCCATTTTCCAACTCCGGTTTTAGAATCATCACCTAAAGCAATACCGCCCTCCACAGATGACTGTGCACCATAACCAACAGCAGTACCTAATTTAGCCTCAGCAAAAGGCCCTATGGCTATTGCCTTCATTTCAGCCGCATTTGCGTAATTGCCTATAGCAATAGAATGTATCTTAAAAGCCTTACTAGTTAAACCTAGAGCTATAGCGCCACCACCTTTAGCCCATGCTCCCTTGCCAACTGCAATATCCTCTTTAGTTTCTGCATTCGCATCAAGACCTAACTGAGTACCAACTCCCCTATAACCCTGTATTCCCTCAGGTATTGCAGAAATCTTTTTTATATTCACACCAGCAGCAATAGCATTAAACATAGCATCCACATCAACACTTAAAGTAATCGGTTGAATTACAGAACCATTAAGATTATAATTAATAAATTGTTGATTAGCGGTCAGTTTCTTAGATTTCTCCTTCGCAGATACTTTCTTACCCGATCTTGATGAACTACGGCTCACAACCTGATCTACCCCACAAAAACGACTACCATTAGCCACCCCAACACGCCCATGACCAACGTTTGCAGAAACCACACCCGCACTTACACTTTGAACTATCGCCCCCGTTGAAGAGAGATGAGAAGCAAAAACCGGAGAAACGCTCGATAAAAGAGCAGCCATTACCACCCCTAACGAAGCAGCTCTCACCAAAGACACCTCAGAAAGAGACCTTTGACCATTGAGGCCTTTGTTTTTTAGAGTGATATGTACTTTTTTCATAATAAATCTTTCAAAAATAAAAAACATATTTGGACATCAAAAAGTCACAATTGGGCGCTAGTTAATTTGATGGTAGGTTTTGTATTGTGAAAATAAACATAAAAATGAACCAGAGAGTGAAACTAATTTTATGTGCTAAAAACAAAAATGTAGTCTTTTAGCTTTTAAATTAGGTTCCTCACATTAAGAACAATTAGTAAGGAGAGTAATCATTTAAGGTCTTATCCTTACAAAAGTAGTGGTTTTCATAATAAAAGCCTCCAAAAAAATGTTGAACAATATGTTGAGCGTCAAAAAAGTATATTCAATTGCCGTTAGCTTTCTAAACAAAGGGAAGTATGGGTTGAGCCTTTGAGAGAATAAAGTGGGTAAGTGAGTTTTTAATAGACGCTAGCGAAGAATTTTTATCTCTTTAATACGATTTGTTGGGGGTATTTAAGAGGTGTTTTATTTTTCGGATGCGCTATTTAGAACTGAAAATTTTGAGCTAAAGGTTTGTTTGTTATTTATAGTCTCCTTAATTAAAGCTATTAATCTGGGTAGTAGTTTTTGTTTTAAGTAAGTCAGCCTTATGTTAAAGGGTAAGGGGGTATATGTGTAACGAGCAAAAAATTTAAAGGGGGAGTGTTTTATTTTTCCAAAGCGAATTATAAGGTGTTTTTTATAATGTTTTTTAAACTGAAGTAGAGCTTTGAGGTATTTATTGGTATATTTCATTATAAATTGGGGTGTTTTTAATTTCTGTGTAATGAAATAAATGGTTTATGCGAGGTTAATTTGCAGACGAGTGTGATTATTAGAGAGAATTTATAAGTGTTGGTAAATGTTTTTTTTTGTTTGAAGGGAGCGTTAATAATCGTGGGGGTAAATTTAGTAATAACATCGGTAATTATTTTGAGTGTGGTTGTTTTTGTAAAATTTTTCTTTACAAGAAATGCTTATAAATGGCTTAGTTATTGGGTACTTGAAACAAGATTTCTTCCTGCCTCAATAGCTTCTTTCTGTATTGTATGTGGTCCATCAGTCATCACAACAGCACTAAATATTTATAACACCAGTTAACTCTTTAATTCTGTCGTTCTAGGGGAATATTTTTGATATAAGCTTTAACTGTGACATCTTCTCGATTATTTGAGATTTTTTTCGTAACTACTTCCACTATCCTTAATGATAGTCCATTTCCCTTTCTGAAATACTTAGTGTCTCCTGTTATTTCAATGGGAGTTTGTGTGTAATCCCTGCTTTGCAACTTTTACAAAGCTCTCACCAGAGGAATGTTTGTAGGTAAAACAGGGACAAGCAAAATACAGTAGTGTTTGCCCAACAATGAATTATGCTTTTATTAAAGCGTTGATACCTTCATAAGAATAAAAACCATCAAAATCATAATTGAAAAATCGTAATGAATAATATTATTCATCTAAAGAGAGAAAAAACGCAAATTCCAAACAGATGTTCTTCTTCCCATCTTGCCTAAATTAGTAAAAACACTTGGAATTGATATCTTATGGATGATGCAACATTCATCAGCGACACGTAGAGCAAGAAGCTTATCAAATAAACCCTTTAGCAACTCGCTTAGAAAAGCATATAATGTAACAAACACTAAAAATCAGCTTATAGATAAAAAAATACAAGCTACAAATAAAAGCAGCTCATGCAGAGGTATAATTTCACGCATAAAAGCAATTTTTGGGTAAATGGCAAGTAGCACAACACCTCTTTATACAAAGAGCGCTAACTACAAAAACTAACTATTGAATCAATTAAAAGCTACAAAAAGGCAATAGATAGTACCTGAAAAACTTAATAAAATTAAAGCAATAAAAACTCTCTAACTTCTACATAAATATTTGATTTTATTATACTTTGGCGGAGAGAGAGGGATTCGAACCCTCGATATGGTTTCCCATATACACGCGTTCCAGGCGTGCGCCTTCAACCACTCGGCCACCTCTCCAGAGGCTTGCACTATATTCAGAAAGAAATAACCTGCAACCTTAAATTATATACCTTAGGAAATAAAAAATTACTTTATTCATCAAAACTAATGCTGAAATAGATAAAATTGATATTTGTTGATTTTATTATTGCAAAGAGAAAAGCGCTTCATTCAACCCCTTAAATGGCGTTACAAAGGAAAGCGTTTTTCCCTCTTTAAGCTGATAAGAAATGCGCACATTGCTACTCTTGCTTATTTGTTCCATTAAAACTGGCCCTATGGGATATTGTGCTAAACAGATTTCTTTATTGCACTGCTTATAACTAATAAGAAGCGGTTTTTTAACACCTTCCATAAACACTTGAATAGGAACATTTGTGTTAGCGTTTGGTAATGTTCGTAACAACATAACCGGTTGTCCACCTTTTGTAGAAACAAGAGACCAGCTAAAGACCTTGTTGCCTTCTTTATCATTATAGATTGTCTGAGTTACATTACAGATACCTTGTTTAACTGTTTTGTTTTCATCGCAAATTAATGTCCAATAATGAAATTGCATAATAATTCGGCGTATTTCTCCAGGTTTTCCACTGGGCACTGATAATTGCGGTGGATGCACTGTATAAATACTGTCTTCCTCATTAGCAAAGCTTACAGCCTTTCCTAAAAAAACAAGAACAAACAAAAGACCTGCAATATATTTCCGGTTTTTTATCATTATTTCAATGACCAACTTACTCCTGCCCCTACACCCCAGTGTCCTCCGGCAGTCGTTGCAGATAGGTTAGAACGAATTCTTCCATTTTCAGACGTATAACCAGCCCCAACAGCAATTGCAGACTGGCTGCGCCATAGACCACCACCAAATGCAAAACTCATCTGTCCAGGCATATTATCATAACGTAAGTTAGACACAGCCAAACCGATAGCTGCTGCTTGTCTTGCTTCCTTTTTAGTATTCTCAATCTCAGAATTTAAGGTTTCAAACTTCATATCTGTATACTTGTTGGTTTGTGCAATAGCGTCACCAACCATATTCTCTATTTTTTCATCTGTATATTTGTTTGCATCCGCAAGAATCAATTCCATCTGTTGTTTAGTGTAATCATACACTTGTCCACCATTAATTGCTTGTTTTGAACCTTCTTCAATTTTACCATCCGCAACATTATTAATGACTACAGATTCACTTGCACTACCACCTGTTAAAGTGATGGTATTGGTTTTGTTCCCATATTCATCTTTATCATAGCTAACAATTCCATCAGTGAGGGCGTTAACGGCGTCCGTCATACTATCAACCTTATTTTCAAGAATGTTAACTTTTTCATTGGTTTCCCAAAGCTGATGACCTGTAACCGCATCAGAAGATCCCTGTTCAATGGCACCATTAGCCACATTGGTAATTTTACCTGCTTGACCATCATGACTTGCATCATAGGCATTTTTGTCATCATCCCAATTTAATCCATTAGAATTCACCTGATTTCCAACATGCTCAATACGGTCACTGAGACCAGACATGCTGTTATTAACAGCCTCAAAAGCATCAGCTACAGTATGATATCCCTGCTTTTCACTCTTGCCTTTCGCACCAAATTGCACAACATTAAATGTAGGATCTGTCCATTGACCGTTATTATACCCAGAACCTCCACCTAAATAAGATGCTAGCTGATTATTCATTGAATGAAGCTGATGACCTGTAACCGCATCAGAAGATCCCTGTTCAATGGCACCATTAGCCACATTGGTAATTTTACCTACTTGACCACCATGGTTAGCATCATAGGCATTTTTGTCATCATTCCAATTTAAACTATTAGAGCCCACCTGATTTCCAACATGCTCAATACGGTCACTGAGACCAAACATGCTACTATTAACAGCCTCAAAAGCATCAGCTACAGTATGATAGCTCTGCTTTTCACTCTTGCCTTTCGCACCAAATTGCACAACATTAAATGTAGGATCTGTCCATTGACCGTTATTATACCCAGAACCTCCACCTAAATAAGATGCTACCTGGTTATTCATTGAATAAAGTTGGTTACCCGTAATTGCTTCTGTTGAACCATCTGCAATATCCCCATCTAAGAGAAACTTCAATTTGCTATTTTCCTCTTTCCCTCCTCTTGTATGAAGCGCAACAAAGGCTTTCTCTTCATCGCTCCACAATAAAGCATTTTTCTTAACGACTGTAGAGTTGGTATCGATATTGTTCTGCAGCTGGGTTAGTGTCTCATCAACACCTACAAAGGCAGCTCCAACATTATTATGCTTCTTCCCCTGAACCGTATATGTTGGTACTTGACCTGTTAATATATTGGCACCACCACCTAAATATTCTGAAATGTTTGTATCAAGAGTTATTACATTCTCCTTCACACTAGACACAGCACCATTCAAGGTCTTAACGCTCTCCTTTACGTCATAAAGTTGCTTACCATTGACTGCATCTGTGGATGCTTCAGTAATTTTTCCATCCTTCACACCAGAAAGTATCCGAGTGTCTCCTTCATTGTTGGTGATATCGATCTTATTACCCTCTACTTTGCCTCCAATAGTGATTAGTTTTGATCCCTTCTCTTGCTGTACGAGATTGTTGTGTATTGTAACATTATCACCTTCGATACCATCAATTTTCTCAGAAAGCTCTGTCAAGGCATCATCAACACCTACAAAGGCAGCTCCAACATTATTATGCTTCTTCCCCTGAACTGTATATGTTGGTGCTTGACCTTTTAATATATTGGCATCACCACCTAAATATTCTGAAATATTTGTATCAAGCTTTGTAATATTTCCTTTCACATCAGATACTGTGCTATCCAACGTTTTAACACTCTCTTGTACGTTATAAAGCTGCTTACCTGAAACTGCATCTGTGGATTTATCTGAAAGCTCTCCATCCTTTATACCAGAAAGCTTCCGTAACCCTCCACTTTGGTTAGCAATGGAAACCTCATCACCCTCTACTTTGCCTCCAATGGTGATTAGTTTTGACCCTTTCTCTTGCTGTATGAGATTGTTGTGTATTGTAACATTATCACCTTCGATACCATCAATTTTCTCAGAAAGCTCCGTCAAAGCACCATCAACACCTACAAAGGCAGCTCCAACATTATTATGCTTCTTCCCCTGAACTGTATATGTTGGTGCTTGACCTTTTAATATATTGGCATCACCACCTAAATATTCTGAAATATTTGTATCAAGCTTTGTAATATTTCCCTTCACATCAGATACTGTGCTATCCAACGTTTTAACACTCTCCTTTACGTCATAAAGTTGTTGACCATTCACTGCATCTGTGGATTCTTCAGTAATTTTTCCTGCCTTTACACCAGAAAGTGTCCGAGTGTTTCCTTCACTGTTGCTGATATCGATCTTATTACCCTCTACTTTGCCTCCAATGGTGATTAGTTTTGACCCTTTCTCTTGCTGTATGAGACTGTTGTCTATTGTAACACCACCACTACCAACTTCGATACCATCAATTTTCTCAGAAAGCTCTGTCAAGGCACCATCAACACCTACAAAGGCAGCTCCAACATTATTATGCTTCTTCCCCTGAACTGTATATGTTGGTGCTTGACCTTTTAATATATTGGCATCACCACCTAAATATTCTGAAATATTTGTATCAAGCTTTGTAACATTTCCTTTCACATCAGATACTGTGCTATCCAACGTTTTAACACTCTCTTGTACGTTATAAAGCTGCTTACCTGAAACTGCATCTGTGGATTTATCTGAAAGCTCTCCATCCTTTATACCAGAAAGCTTCCGTAACCCTCCACTTTGGTTAGCAATGGAAACCTCATCACCCTCTACTTTGCCTCCAATGGTGATTAATTTTGACCCTTTCTCTTGCTGTATGAGACTGTTGTCTATTGTAACACCACCACTACCAACTTCGATACCATCAATTTTCTCAGAAAGCTCTGTCAAGGCACCATCAACACCTACAAAGGCAGCTCCAACATTATTATGCTTCTTCCCCTGAACTGTATATGTTGGTGCTTGACCTTTTAATATATTGGCATCACCACCTAAATATTCTGAAATATTTGTATCAAGCTTTGTAACATTTCCTTTCACATCAGATACTGTGCTATCCAACGTTTTAACACTCTCTTGTACGTTATAAAGCTGCTTACCTGAAACTGCATCTGTGGATTTATCTGAAAGCTCTCCATCCTTTATACCAGAAAGCTTCCGTAACCCTCCACTTTGGTTAGCAATGGAAACCTCATCACCCTCTACTTTGCCTCCAATGGTGATTAATTTTGACCCTTTCTCTTGCTGTATGAGATTGTTGTGTATTGTAACATTATCACCTTCGATACCATCAATTTTCTCAGAAAGCTCTGTCAAGGCACCATCAACACCTACAAAGGCAGCTCCAACATTATTATGCTTCTTCCCCTGAACTGTATATGTTGGTGCTTGACCTTTTAATATATTGGCATCACCACCTAAATATTCTGAAATATTTGTATCAAGCTTTGTAACATTTCCCTTCACATCAGATACTGTGCTATCCAACGTTTTAACACTCTCCTTTACGTCATAAAGTTGTTGACCATTCACTGCATCTGTGGATTCTTCAGTAATTTTTCCTGCCTTTACACCAGAAAGTGTCCGAGTGTTTCCTTCACTGTTGCTGATATCGATCTTATTACCCTCTACTTTGCCTCCAATGGTGATTAGTTTTGACCCTTTCTCTTGCTGTATGAGACTGTTGTCTATTGTAACACCACCACTACCAACTTCGATACCATCAATTTTCTCAGAAAGCTCTGTCAAGGCATCATCAACACCTACAAAGGCAGCTCCAACATTATTATGCTTCTTCCCCTGAACTGTATATGTTGGTGCTTGACCTTTTAATATATTGGCATCACCACCTAAATATTCTGAAATATTTGTATCAAGCTTTGTAATATTTCCCTTCACATCAGATACTGTGCTATCCAACGTTTTAACACTCTCCTTTACGTCATAAAGTTGTTGACCATTCACTGCATCTGTGGATTTATCTGAAAGCTCTCCATCCTTTATACCAGAAAGCTTCCGTAACCCTCCACTTTGGTTAGCAATGGAAACCTCATCACCCTCTACTTTGCCTCCAATGGTGATTAATTTTGACCCTTTCTCTTGCTGTATGAGACTGTTGTCTATTGTAACACCACCACTACCAACTTCGATACCATCAATTTTCTCAGAAAGCTCTGTCAAGGCACCATCAACACCTACAAAGGCAGCTCCAACATTATTATGCTTCTTCCCCTGAACTGTATATGTTGGTGCTTGACCTTTTAATATATTGGCATCACCACCTAAATATTCTGAAATATTTGTATCAAGCTTTGTAACATTTCCTTTCACATCAGATACTGTGCTATCCAACGTTTTAACACTCTCTTGTACGTTATAAAGCTGCTTACCTGAAACTGCATCTGTGGATTTATCTGAAAGCTCTCCATCCTTTATACCAGAAAGCTTCCGTAACCCTCCACTTTGGTTAGCAATGGAAACCTCATCACCCTCTACTTTGCCTCCAATGGTGATTAATTTTGACCCTTTCTCTTGCTGTATGAGATTGTTGTGTATTGTAACATTATCACCTTCGATACCATCAATTTTCTCAGAAAGCTCTGTCAAGGCACCATCAACACCTACAAAGGCAGCTCCAACATTATTATGCTTCTTCCCCTGAACTGTATATGTTGGTGCTTGACCTTTTAATATATTGGCATCACCACCTAAATATTCTGAAATATTTGTATCAAGCTTTGTAACATTTCCCTTCACATCAGATACTGTGCTATCCAACGTTTTAACACTCTCCTTTACGTCATAAAGTTGTTGACCATTCACTGCATCTGTGGATTCTTCAGTAATTTTTCCTGCCTTTACACCAGAAAGTGTCCGAGTGTTTCCTTCACTGTTGCTGATATCGATCTTATTACCCTCTACTTTGCCTCCAATGGTGATTAGTTTTGACCCTTTCTCTTGCTGTATGAGACTGTTGTCTATTGTAACACCACCACTACCAACTTCGATACCATCAATTTTCTCAGAAAGCTCTGTCAAGGCATCATCAACACCTACAAAGGCAGCTCCAACATTATTATGCTTCTTCCCCTGAACTGTATATGTTGGTGCTTGACCTTTTAATATATTGGCATCACCACCTAAATATTCTGAAATATTTGTATCAAGCTTTGTAATATTTCCCTTCACATCAGATACTGTGCTATCCAACGTTTTAACACTCTCCTTTACGTCATAAAGTTGTTGACCATTCACTGCATCTGTGGATTTATCTGAAAGCTCTCCATCCTTTATACCAGAAAGCTTCCGTAACCCTCCACTTTGGTTAGCAATGGAAACCTCATCACCCTCTACTTTGCCTCCAATGGTGATTAATTTTGACCCTTTCTCTTGCTGTATGAGACTGTTGTCTATTGTAACACCACCACTACCAACTTCGATACCATCAATTTTCTCAGAAAGCTCTGTCAAGGCACCATCAACACCTACAAAGGCAGCTCCAACATTATTATGCTTCTTCCCCTGAACTGTATATGTTGGTGCTTGACCTTTTAATATATTGGCATCACCACCTAAATATTCTGAAATATTTGTATCAAGCTTTGTAACATTTCCTTTCACATCAGATACTGTGCTATCCAACGTTTTAACACTCTCTTGTACGTTATAAAGCTGCTTACCTGAAACTGCATCTGTGGATTTATCTGAAAGCTCTCCATCCTTTATACCAGAAAGCTTCCGTAACCCTCCACTTTGGTTAGCAATGGAAACCTCATCACCCTCTACTTTGCCTCCAATGGTGATTAATTTTGACCCTTTCTCTTGCTGTATGAGATTGTTGTGTATTGTAACATTATCACTTTCGATACCATCAATTTTCTCAGAAAGCTCTGTCAAGGCACCATCAACACCTACAAAGGCAGCTCCAACATTATTATGCTTCTTCCCCTGAACTGTATATGTTGGTGCTTGACCTTTTAATATATTGGCATCACCACCTAAATATTCTGAAATATTTGTATCAAGCTTTGTAACATTTCCTTTCACATCAGATACTGTGCTATCCAACGTTTTAACACTCTCCTTTACGTCATAAAGTTGTTGACCATTCACTGCATCTGTGGATTCTTCAGTAATTTTTCCTGCCTTTACACCAGAAAGTGTCCGAGTGTTTCCTTCACTGTTGCTGATATCGATCTTATTACCCTCTACTTTGCCTCCAATGGTGATTAGTTTTGACCCTTTCTCTTGCTGTATGAGATTGTTGTGTATTGTAACATTATCACCTTCGATACCATCAATTTTCTCAGAAAGCTCCGTCAAAGCACCATCAACACCTACAAAGGCAGCTCCAACATTATTATGCTTCTTCCCCTGAACTGTATATGTTGGTGCTTGACCTTTTAATATATTGGCATCACCACCTAAATATTCTGAAATATTTGTATCAAGCTTTGTAATATTTCCCTTCACATCAGATACTGTGCTATCCAACGTTTTAACACTCTCCTTTACGTCATAAAGTTGTTGACCATTCACTGCATCTGTGGATTCTTCAGTAATTTTTCCTGCCTTTACACCAGAAAGTGTCCGAGTGTTTCCTTCACTGTTGCTGATATCGATCTTATTACCCTCTACTTTGCCTCCAATGGTGATTAGTTTTGACCCTTTCTCTTGCTGTATGAGACTGTTGTCTATTGTAACACCACCACTACCAACTTCGATACCATCAATTTTCTCAGAAAGCTCTGTCAAGGCACCATCAACACCTACAAAGGCAGCTCCAACATTATTATGCTTCTTCCCCTGAACTGTATATGTTGGTGCTTGACCTTTTAATATATTGGCATCACCACCTAAATATTCTGAAATATTTGTATCAAGCTTTGTAACATTCCCCTTCACATCAGATACTGTGCTATCCAACGTTTTAACACTCTCCTTTACGTCATAAAGTTGTTGACCATTCACTGCATCTGTGGATTTATCTGAAAGCTCTCCATCCTTTATACCAGAAAGCTTCCGTAACCCTCCACTTTGGTTAGCAATGGAAACCTCATCACCCTCTACTTTGCCTCCAATGGTGATTAGTTTTGACCCTTTCTCTTGCTGTATGAGATTGTTGTGTATTGTAACATTATCACCTTCGATACCATCAATTTTCTCAGAAAGCTCTGTCAAGGCACCATCAACACCTACAAAGGCAGCTCCAACATTATTATATATCTCCTTTTTATATGAGCCATCCTTATCAAATTTCACTATTGTAAATGTAGGATCAGTCCATTTGCCATCGTCATACTTGGCGCCTCCACCAATAGAAGATGCCACCTGTTTCAGCCCTTTACTACCTTCTTCTCCCACCCATTCTCTTAACGCTTTCAGCTGAGCAAGATTTACCGCATCAGTATCTTCAGAACCAGCAGCAACTCCTATAATCTGCCGTGTCTCCACTCGACTCCCGTAACTAAGACCATTACTACCATCATTACCAACACTCACTGGAGCCATATTACTTGACCATTTACGCTCTTCTGAATCTGTTATCCTATCAAGTTTAGGATCATAACCTTTAACCCACGGTCTACGATTAGAATAAGAAGATTCACCTAGAGCAACACCTGACGAATACTCTACTGCAGTGTCTGGACCTAAACATAGGCTGGTTATTGGAGACCCGCAATATACTACTTGCGGCGCACGTGCCACTTTTCCAGCCATAGGGATGGGAAGCAGTCTGGAAACACTATTCACACCCACTGCATTGGTAAACAAAAAATCAGCCATTATCGCATCCCAATAATCTTCGGTGAGCTCTTCAGTTGACTCTTCTTCAGACTTAGATGCCTTAAGTGACCCGATAACGCTATTCACACCCGTTGCATTGATAATTGAGGGATTAACGCCCTTAGTCATATTCTGAACTGTTGGAGCCGTTGAAGAAGGCTGAGCAGCAACAACTGGAGAAACACTGGATAAAAGCGCAGTCATTACCGCACTTAGTGAAATCGCTTTAACTAAAGACGACGCACGAGAAGCGCAATAACAATCTGAAACACTTCCATTTCCCACTATATCTTTTTTCATTACAAAATCCCTCAATTAAATGCAAAAATAAAACTAAACGTCACAAAAAAACCCTTCGCAAAAACAACTTTGCGCATCAACAATCAGTAAAAAAGTAAAAACTATCACTTTGATACAAAGAGCTATCTCAGTATCACCTTAAAATCTTTGAAAATTAGATCCCCAAAAAAGCCTACCTAAAAGCTTTCAAATGAAAAACAAAGAAAACTAAAACATCTTATTGAAAATATTATACTCCCCGCGCTTAAACATAATGTAATGTATATTTTGATCAAAAAGACTTTTTGCTATTTTATAAAAAATCAATACGATTTTATAATAAAGAACAAAATCCAATTGATAAATCCTTTTTCACTTGAAAAGACACATGATCTTAAAAAGCTAAATCCCCTTTTAAATCAAAGCCTTAAGCAAAATAAAAAATTCTTATGTCTGCTTTGGAAACATCATATACCCCGCTTTTTATAATAATAAAAATTGACTTGTTATCAAAACAGTCTTTTATTTATTTTTATTAGTAACAACTTGTGTTTCATATAAAACATACAAAATATCATTTCAATAGAAAAGTAAATAATTTTTTAACTATATTCAAAAAAATTTTTTAAAAATATTGAAATTTAAAATTACTTATATGTAGTAATATGATTAAATGGTTTATTGATAATCATTCGATCCAAACAAGAGAAAAAAAGTTTTCTCGTATGTAATGAAAATGAATGAAAGAGATCACGAGCTTGTCAAATATTTAGCCGTAGCTCAATGGAGTTAAAAGTGTTAAATATGTATTCATTATTGCACAATAAAATTTACACTAAAAAATCTGACTTTATATTTAATAATGGCGGAGAGAGAGGGATTTGAACCCTCGATAGAGTTGCCCCTATGCCGCATTTCGAGTGCGGTGCTTTCAACCACTCAGCCATCTCTCCATATGTAAACGCAATAAATTTCCATTATAAATTTGTGTATATGGTGCTTAATAATCTTCAATTGTTTTAAGTACAACCTTTTTTGCTTCTTTGTTGGCTTTTCTTGACAGAGAACAGAAATTCTATCAATATATAAATATTAAGGGAGTTTGCGCTCTAAGAGGTGTTGTTTATCCCTTTTAAATTTTACGACTGATAAAAAGAAGCCTATTTCCCCTACTGAATAAAGTAGGAGTGTAATAAGAGCATGATCGAACGAAAGGATAAAAAATGTTCGCAGTCATTAAAACAGGTGGTAAGCAATATCGTGTTGTCGCTAACCAGGTGTTAAAAGTTGAAAAGATTGTTGGTAACGCCGGTGATATTGTTAAATTCGGTGATGTATTGATGATAGGTGAAGGGGAAAGCATAGCTATTGGCGCACCTGTTATCGCTGAGGGTTTAGTTACAACTGAAATTGTAGAACAAGGGCGTGCTCGTAAGGTTATTGCATTTAAGAAACGGCGTCGTCAAAATTCGAAGCGTACTCGTGGTCATCGTCAGGAAATTACGACACTTCGTATTTTAGAAATTTTAGCGGATGGTTCAAAGTCTAAAAAAGTAGTGGCTAAGTCAGTTGAGAAGAAAGCAACTGTGCCAAAAGAAACAAAAACTTCTGCTCCTTCTAAAGAAACTGCCACAAAAACTACTAAAAAAAAGGCTGCGTCACAAAAAGCGGCTGCGATATCAAAAAGTAAAGAAAACTAAGGGAGAATTCTATGGCACATAAAAAAGCTGGCGGTTCCTCGCGTAATGGTCGCGATTCAGAATCAAAACGTCTTGGCGTTAAGAAATTTGGTGGTGAAGTTGTTATTGCGGGAAACATTATTGTTCGTCAACGTGGTACACGTTGGCATCCTGGTGAAAATGTTGGTATTGGGAAAGATCATACTCTCTTTGCACTTTCAAATGGGAAAGTTTCTTTTCGTAAGAAAGCAGATAACCGCTCCTATGTTTCAGTCATTCCTACATAAAGGGGATAGAAGTAATCTGAGTATTTTTTTAAATAGATTGGTATATATTGAATTTTTGTTTTAAAGTTCTGAAGTATTAAAAGATAGTATACTGTCTTTCTTTTTGTCCTAGATATACAATAAATGTAAAAGCCATATGAGAAGCTGAATCAAAACAGAATTTTTTGATTATTTTCTAAAAGATGTGTTTCATTTTCCTTTATACGAAGATATTGAGTGATAACCTGCATTCTACAACGGACTTTTTCTGTTCATACGATTTTATTTAAAGGTAAAACTTTGATCGCTTAAGTTTGTCCTTTGAGGATGGAAGGTTACGGTATTACTTGATCTGGGAATCAAGTATGCGGATACTATGTAAGTATGTTTTAAAGATAATTATTCTCTATATGGGGGTGCTCTTTGGTGAGTTATTTATGTTGAATGCTTAATTTAGCTGAACTCAAATTCACTGTATCAGTTATTCATTTTTAAATGATATTTCACTTGGTATTATTTTACAGACGATTTATCATTTTTGATACAGTTTGGTTTAACTGTGCAAAAGTTGTAAGGTTGATAATAATATTAGGGAGATAATGTTTTTACACGGCTAATTTTAATACATTTGATATTTCAGCAATTTGTACTGTAAACGCCAATGTTTTAGCATTGAGATTTAAAGTAAGCATCACTTAGCGAATGATGTGATTATAAACGACTGTTATTATAACTGATCTTATAGATAGATAGCATAGGTACTGTCTATTACGTTAGCATTATCTGGAAATTTGTTTATTAATTATTACCACAACGATTACAAACATCATTCTGCTTATAATATAACTTCTTATCTATTGAGTATTCCTGTATTAGTTGAGCGAGAAAAACCATAATAAAGTGAATTAACAATTTTCATTTGAAGTTTTTCATATGATACATAAAAAAGAACTTCATTTTACTCTGTGTGAGCTGTTGTGAATGATTTCTGAATAGTTTTAAAACTTTAAGGATTCTAGCTATCTTATACAATGAAAACAGCTATGAAATAGGTGTTTTTTACGCAAAAATTATCCTAATAATCATATTTTGCAGCTTTAATGTCGTAGTTGAGTGAGTGTTTAAATGTTATTGAACTGTTTTTTGAACAGTCTTTTCATTAATTTCTAATGATTTTACTTATAAACACATTATGTTATTTATATATTGCGCAAAATTTAACATATGATGATAAATTATAAAGTTAAAATAGCAATATTTTATTATTAAAACAATCAATTATATCTGTGCAGTATTTTTATAAAGCAAAATGTAATACTAAATTTTTTGAAATTGTTTGATAGTTATATCATGGCTATAGAGTAACGATTTTCAGGTTTTTATCATATAAGGTTCAAGGTTTTAGAAGTGCACTGTAGATATCATTGAACATAAAATATATCTCAGTGTTTATTGGAATCCATCTTATAAAAAAATATACAAGAAATTATTTATTGGTGCTCTTGCCATTTTATTAATGTGCGCTATCTGAAAAACAAATTGATATTAATAAAGAAACTTTTGCAGCATAATGTATTATATTTTGATGGAGGTTATGTGATATTTCTAAAAGTAAGTTGTATATTTTTTATTTGAAGGCCTTTAATTAAAAAGGGTCTAATCTTTTCTAAGCTTCAATATTTTTTAAAAATCTTAGAACGATGCTGGAATAAACGTAGCATCGAAAAGTTTTTTATCTTTTTTTCATTTTTTCCTAATGCGCAACAGTGGCTTTGCGAAAGGTTTTCTTTTGCTTTTTGTGATGATGTTGGTCTCTGTTTTGGTGCTTCAATATATTGCCTTATTTTAAGGAGTGTTATGCAAAAATTGTATTTAAGCTTAAAAAACAATGAATTGAATTATTGTCATTTCCTTTATGGGTCACTTTGGGTCAAAGTAGTTTCGTTAGGAATTGCAGTGGCGGTGCTTCTGTCGAGTTTTTCTCCTGTCTTTGCCTCTTTGAAGAGTAAAGGTGCGGGTGTTGTACAGGGTCCAGGTGCATACGCAGAACACGGAGAAGATACTGCCATCGGTGGTGGAAAGACGCGTGCTAAGGGGGCAGTGCTACAGCTGTAGGTGCCTCTAGTTTGGCTTTGCGGTCATATTCTACAGCAATAGGTAGTTACGCAAAAGCGTGGGGCAAGAACGGTACGACAGCCATAGGTGCTTTAGCTACTACGGATGAACTTGGTACGGCTGTTGGTTATAAAGCACAATCATCTGCGTGGGGTGGTGTTGCTTTGGGTAACCATTCTAAAGCGGATGTTAAGGAAGGAATTGCCGGTTATGATCTTAGAGATATTTTGAACAAACAGAAAAATTCACCTGCATGGAAAAGTACTAGAGGTGCAGTGAGTATTGGTGATATATCCCAAAGAATAACACGCCAGATTGTAGGGGTAGCTGCTGGTTTTAAAGATACTGATGCAGTGAATATTGCACAGCTGAAAGCGCTAAAAAAATGGGTAGAAAAAGAAGGCGCTACTTGGCAACTTTCTGTGAACGGCCAAAACATTATAAAAGTTACACCAAAAAGCAAGATTGATTTAGCTGGAAGTGATAATCTTAAGGTTATTAAAAAAGATAAAAGCAATCAAGTTATGTTTGATCTGGCTAAAGATCTAAAAGTATCAAGTGTTACATTAGGAGATATCAGAGTAAGTGATAACGGAATTAATGCTGGAAATAGAAATATTACAAACGTGGCAGAAGGAAAACTTTCAGTAGACTCGACAGATGTAGTCAGTGGTGCACAGCTTTATAAGATAGGAGACTCTATTTCTCAATATTTAGGGGGTAATACAATATTCAGAAATGGTAACCTTCTGAAGCCATGGTATATTTTATCTCGTATTTCTACGGATGGAACTGTAAAACAGGCTAACTTTAATGATGTTGGTAGTGCTTTTAGAGAACTTGATGTAAATATCAAGAATGTAAATAGTCATCTAAAATATGTGTCAGATAATTTTGGGGAAGCAATCGGTAAGATTTTTGAAGATTTGCAACATAATACTGTGTCATGGAGCAAACGTGATAAGGCATTTGCTGCACTTCATACAAAAGGAGGGAAAAGAAAAAATAGCAAACTTAGGTTTCTTGCAGATGGAGATATTGCTCCTAACTCCACTGATGCTATTACAGGCAAGCAGCTTTGGAAGACGAATGAGAGGGTTAACAGTCTTAAAGGCAAAGTTGATAATGTGATTGATCAAGTTAACACTCTTACTGAGGAGGTTGTTACCTATGACAAAGATGAATATGGTAAAAAAAGCAATAGCATCACTTTAACAGGTACTGATGACGGTACACCTATAATCATTGACAATGTTGCAGATGGTAGAGTCGAAAAAGGTTCAAGACAAGCGGTCAATGGTGGTCAACTGAAAGAACAGATAAGTCTTGTTCTTTCAGACGCAAACAAATATACAGATGAAAAAATAGAGAATATGGTTGGTGACGCTATTGCACAAACCAACAAGTATACAAATATGAAATTTGAAACTTTAAATTCTGAGATTGAGAATACTAAAAAGGAAGCAAGACAAGCAGCAGCTATCGGTTTGGCTGTAGCTAGCTTGCATTACATTAATACACCAGGGGTGCTCAGTATTGCATTTGGTAGTGGTGTATGGCGTGGTCAATCAGCACTTGCTTTTGGAACTGGTTATATGTCTGAAGATGGAACAGTACGCTCCAACCTCTCCGTTACCACTTCTGGAGGGCATTGGGGTGTAGGGGCAGGAGTAAGTTGGTCATTGAAATAATGATAAAAAACCGGAAATATATTGCAGGTCTTTTGTTTGTTCTTGTTTTTTTAGGAAAGGCTGTAAGCTTTGCTAATGAGGAAGACAGTATTTATACAGTGCATCCACCGCAATTATCAGTGCCCAGTGGAAAACCTGGAGAAATACGCCGAATTATTATGCAATTTCATTATTGGACATTAATTTGCGATGAAAACAAAACAGTTAAACAAGGTATCTGTAATGTAACTCAGACAATCTATAATGATAAAGAAGGCAACAAGGTCTTTAGCTGGTCTCTTGTTTCTACAAAAGGTGGACAACCGGTTATGTTGTTACGAACATTACCAAACGCTAACACAAATGTTCCTATTCAAGTGTTTATGGAAGGTGTTAAAAAACCGCTTCTTATTAGTTATAAGCAGTGCAATAAAGAAATCTGTTTAGCACAATATCCCATAGGGCCAGTTTTAATGGAACAAATAAGCAAGAGTAGCAATGTGCGCATTTCTTATCAGCTTAAAGAGGGAAAAACGCTTTCCTTTGTAACGCCATTTAAGGGGTTGAATGAAGCGCTTTTCTCTTTGCAATAATAAAATCAACAAATATCAATTTTATCTATTTCAGCATTAGTTTTGATGAATAAAGTAATTTTTTATTTCCTAAGGTATATAATTTAAGGTTGCAGGTTATTTCTTTCTGAATATAGTGCAAGCCTCTGGAGAGGTGGCCAAGTGGTTGAAGGCGCACGCCTGGAACGCGTGTATATGGGAAACCATATCGAGGGTTCGAATCCCTCTCTCTGCCATTACTAGAAAATTTAAATAAATTTTCAAACCTTTTATTCAGCACATCTCGCTTGAATATGCGTCAGTAATCCTAATGTTGAACTATCACGATTATTAACTCTGGATTCTCCACGTATAACGGGTAACAATTCATTTGCTAACTCTTTACCAAACTCAACACCCCATTGATCAAATGAATTAATATTCATTAAAACCCCTTCAATAAAAATACGATGCTCATAAAGTGCCATTAAACGACCGAGCGTAAAAGGCGTCAACAAATCCTGAACGAGCATAATGCTTGGCCGATTTCCTTTCAAACTTTTATGAAGCGCCAAATTATTTGCTTCACTATCATTAATTGTATTATTAACAACAGTGTCCCAACTGTCTTTAATAATGTGGCCTTTCATCAAAGCCTCTGATTGCGCCAAACAATTAGTTACTAATATATCATGCATATCACTTAAATGCGGTTCATGCCCTTTGACAAATAAAATAAATTCCACAGGAATAATATCTGTTCCTTGATGCAGAAATTGAAAAAAAGCATGTTGCCCATTTGTCCCCGAATCGCCCCAAACAACTGGGCCACTTGAAAAGCCTATTGGTATACCATCTAAAGAAATATGCTTGCCATTTGACTCCATATCAAGTTGCTGTAAATAAGCCGGAAAGCGTATTAAACGCTGCGCATACGGAATGACTGCACGCGATGAATAACCACAAATAACACGATGCCAGAATCCTAAAAGAGCAAATCGAATCGGAATATTTTTATGCAAAGGTGCAGTTTTAAAATGCTCGTCCATCTGGTGTGCACCCTTGAGAAACTGACGAAAGTTTTGACCACCAATTGCCAACATAACAACAAGACCAATTGCTGACCAAATTGAATAACGTCCCCCAACCCAATTCCAAAGTTCAAAAATCCTTGAAGAATCTATACCAAATTCCATCACTTTATCGGCTGCGCTGGAAACACCAACAAAATGCATTTTTACCGCTTCTTCTCCTAAATGTGAACTGATCCATTGGCGTGCAACTTTAGCGTTTGCTACGGTTTCAGATGTTGTAAAAGTTTTAGAAGCAATAATAAAAAGTGTTGTTTCTGGATTCAAATTAGCAAGAACATCAACAATATGTGCACCATCCACATTAGAAACAAAATGACAACGCGGTCCATCATGATAAGGCTTTAAAGCATTAGTAACCATTGCAGGTCCAAGATCAGACCCTCCAATACCAATATTTACAATATCAATTATCTTCTCACCACTATACCCTCTATAGTGACCACAGCGAACCATTTCAGAAAATTCTTCCATACGAGTAAGAACGGCTTGGATATCTTGAACAATATTACGCTCATTCAACATAAAAACTTCATCAGCAGACAAACGTAACGCAATATGAAGAGCTGAGCGTTTTTCAGTTACATTAATAGCTTCACCCGAAAACATCGCCTTACACTTGCCTGAAACATCCGCTGCAATAGCAAGATTATCTAAGAGTTTCAGCGTATTTAATGTTACACCACACTTTGAAAAATCGAAAAGGAAATCATCAAGTCTTAAAGAAAAACGAGTAAAACGCTGTTCATCCTCTGCAAAATGTCGACGAATATCACAAACTTTATCTTCTATAATATGCTTTTTCAAAGTCTTCAAAGCTACTTCAAAAGCTCTTTCATTGCGAACCATAATTATTTTCCTATGGTCATTGACAATAATATCAAGACACAAATGACTCTAAAATAGAGGATAGTTCCTCTACTCTAACCCATTTTGACTGCTCACATATGAAATAACACAAAATAGAAAGATAAGCACTCAAATGGTATCCCTTAGACAAAAGTTAAAAAACTGTGTCAATCTTCTATTCAAAAGCAGTTATTTGACTTGGCTTAGTTCTTTTGTCAAATGTTTAGCTTCTTCCACTTTTGGCTTTATAAAACGTCCGAGAAATAGATAAACAACTGGTGTTACATAAAGGGTAAAAATAGTTGCCAAACCCAAACCACCAACAATAACCCAACCTAAAGCTACACGTGCTTCTGCACCAGCACCCTTTGCTAAAACCAAAGGAATACCTCCTAAAATAGCGCAAATCATCGTCATACAAACTGGCCGGAGACGAACATTAGCGGCTTCTTCTATAGCTTCACGTACACTTTTACCTTTATCACGTAACTGATCTGCAAACTCAACAATCAGAATACCATTTTTAGCCATAATACCAATTAATAAAATCAAACCAATTCGACTATAAATATTGAGACTAACACCACCCAAAAGCATAGCAATTACTGCACAACCAACTCCTAATGGTACAGTAGCCATTATAATAAAGCCCGAAACAAAACTTTCAAACTGTGCGGCTAAAATCAATAAAATAATTACAAAAGCAATTCCAAAAACAATCATTAAATCAGAAGATGTTTCACCAAGAGTTGCTGCATCTCCTAAAGGAATAATATAATTTCCCTCTGACAATAAAGGAAGCGCGGCTTCTTCTACAGTCTTATAAGCACTCCCTAAAGAAACTCTTAGAGCAAGATTTGCACCTATAACAACAGCACTCATGCGTTCTTCCCGTTTTAATTGAGGTGCAATAGCTTTTTCACATAAATCTGTGATAACTGATAAGGGAACATATTTACCATCTTTGGTTTTTAAAAAAACATTTTCTAAATCAGCAGGATTATTGATAGGATTCTTACGCGATGTAAGTTTTACATCATAAGCGTGATCATCCACATAAATCGAGCCAATCTGCTTTCCATCTACCATTGTTTGCAATGTATCACCCAAATTGGTGATATCAATCCCTAAATCAGAGGCTTTTTCTCTGTTAATTTCGATAAAAAATTGAGGTTGCGTCGCATCAACAGTAAGCCGCGGACGAACAAACTGCGGATCAGTGCGTAAAGTGCTTACAAGCTTATCAGCAATTGATTGTAGTTGGGTATAATCATCTCCAACGACCGCAAATTGCAATCCTTGGCCAATTCCTGAAATCCCTAAAGAACTAATTTGTGCAGCAAATGCAAAAACCCCCGGAAACTGCTTAACTTTTGCATTAACATCTTTTAAAATTTCTTGCTGGCTACGCGAACGCTTGTCCCAAGGTGAAAGCAACAAAATAAGAAAACCATTATTAGATGAACCTCCAGCTCCAGAAATAGAATAACTGTTAACAATTTCACCAGCATCACGCAACGGTTTTAAACTCGCTTCAATTTGCTGCATCTGATCATTTAAATAATGTACTGAAATATCTTGTGGTCCACTAACGACTAAAAAAATAATTCCTCTATCTTCTGCTGGCGTCAACTCCTGTTTAAGCGCCATATAGCCTCCAATACAGAAAACGAAGAAAATAAGCGAAGCAAAAACAACAGTCCAAGGTCGTTCCAAACATTTATGCAAACTATAAGCATACCCCCTACTAAAGAAAGCACTTATCCGAAACAGAAAAATTAAACGATGTGCCTTTTGCTCATCATCTTTAACATGCTTTTCTTCTTTAAGAAAGCGTGAAGCAAGCATAGGACACAGAGTTAAAGCAACAACTGAAGAAAGCAGAACAGATACTGATAATACAAAACCAAACTCTCTAAAAAGTCCCCCAATTTGCCCAGGAAGAAAGGAAATAGGCACAAAAACAGCTACCAAAGTTAACGTCGTTGCCACAACAGCAAAAAATACTTCCTGTGTTCCTAATACAGCTGCTGACCGAGCACCAAATCCCATATTGCGCCATCGAACAATATTCTCAAGAACAACAATTGCGTCATCCACAACAAGCCCAGTTGCTAAAACAAGCCCTAAAAACGTGAGAATATTTAGGGAAAAACCTGCAAGATAAATTGCAGCGATTGTCCCAATCAGAGCTACCGGAATAGACACAGCAGGAATAAGTGTTACACGAACATCTCCTAGAAATAGAAAAATAATCAAAATAACACTAAGTACAGCAATAACTAATGCAATCTCAACTTCATGAAGAGCACTCTTAATAAAAATAGCATCGTCATTAGGAATACTTATATGGACAGAAGAAGGAAGAACATTTTTGAGATGTTCAACAACAGCTCGAACATTTTTGGAAATATCAAGAGTATTAGACTGCGCCTTACGTACAATACCTAACCCAATTCCCACCTTCCCGTTTACACGAAGAATAACTGTCTCTACATCAGGGGACAAAGTAACATGCGCCACATCACCAAGACGCACATGAGGCTTTAATACAACTTGTTCAAAAGCTTCTGGTGTCGTCAAACGAGCAGTTGCACGTACAATTAAAGCTTGCTCAGAATTACGTAACGATCCCACAGGTGCATCAGTAGTCATATCAGACAGAACACGTGAAATATCCCCTACAGTTAACCCATAACTGGCAAGTTTTGCTTGATCAATATCAATCTGAAAAATCTTCACACGAGCGTTATCAACCTGCACATCACCAACACCATCAACAGCAGAAAGTGCATCAACAATTTGATCATTCACAACCGTTGTCAAATCATCAATATTCATTGTTGGTGAAGTTACAACCAAATACATCATCGCAGCAGCATTTGAATCTGCTTTAATAATTACAGGTGGCTCCGCATCTTTTGGTAAAGAATAGGCAATACGAGAAATAGCATCGCGAATATCAGATGCCGCAACATTTAAATCAACACCAACATTAAATTTAACCTCCACACGAGAACGACCAAAAGCGGAAGCTGAAGAAATCGTTTTAACCCCTGAGACACGAGAAACTGCATCTTCTATAACTTTCGTAATCTCACGATCAATTGTTTCTGCTGATGCACCAGTAAAAGTCGTTTTAATTGTTGCCACTGGAATATCTACATCTGGCAATTCACGCACATCAACGCTCATCCATGCAGAAATCCCTGCAATTACAATCAGAGCATTTAAAACAAAGGTAAAAACTGGCCTGCGAATAAAAAACACCATTATACCGCTTTGTTCTGACTTTGCTAAAGGCTGTTTCTCAACTTCTTGACTCATTGCCTATCCTGCCCATTAGCTTCTGATAATTGCTTTTGATGAGCCTTTGAATCATGAACAATAACATGACCACCCGGACGAAGCATTTGTACCCCTTGAACGACAATCTGATCACCATTTTCTAGGGGAGCTTTTACAAATACTTGATTTGCTTTATGCTGAATAATTGATACTGGAACGTATTCTACTTTACCCTCTCTCACACGCCAAACGAATGACCCTCTACTGTTCCATTGAATGGCAAGAGGATCAACGACCGGGAAAGAACCATCGTGAAATTGAAACGTAACAGAAAAAGACATACCAGACATAAGTACATTTTTTTCATTCTGAATTTCAACTTGAACGTGAAGTGTACGGCTTTGTGGATCAACCATATTATCAACCGCATAAACATGGCCAACAAAAGTCTTATCTGGCTGTGCTATTAAGGCTGCAGTCACTTCATCCCCTTTATGGATACGTGATGCATATCGTTCAGGCACCCAAATATCAACCAAAATACGTTCGTTATTCTCAACACGACCTATCACAGTATTAATACCAACAGAATTTCCCACATCAATAGGTAAAATACCAACAATTCCACTAATTGGTGCACGAATTATTCGCCGATCAAGTGCTAAATCAGCATCAGACAAAGTTAAATTTGCATTCTCTAATTCTAAGCGCGCAGTAATCTCTTGAACCTCTGTTGCTGTATTAGTCGCACGTAATTTAAGAATACGTGAAAGCGTTAAGGCACTATTGTCGCGTTGAACTTTTGCTCTTGCAGCTGCTATTTCTTCCTTTTTAGAATCAAGTTTTGCAATCGCATCACCTACCTGCACTTTTGTACCGGCAGACACAAAAATCTTATCAACAACGCCTCCTGACCAAGGAGCTAAATCCACCGCAGCAATAGCCCGTCCACTACCAATAGCATTAAGACGTTCATAAAAATCTTGAACTTTAACAAGATCAACAACGACATTTACCGGCAGCATTCCCATTGATGCTTTCGATGCAGCATGCGGTGCATTTTTTGTTTTACCTTCTGTAGGAACAAGACATTCTATATCGTGTTTTGACCAAAAATAAATGGCAACACAAATAATACCCAAAAGCATTAATGGAATGATCTTTTTCAGCGATCCCATATATCTATCCTTGCTTTGTCATTTACTTACACCAATGCACTTGAAATAGTTTTCAGCAGCAATATTTGAATTTTGCAAAAATTGAATCGTAGATAATATAACCACACTGCAAAAACGTATTTCATTTATATAATCATTAATTTGACTATCTTTCATAGAACAGACCGTCAAGTTAACTATCGTTCATCTTAGATCTTACCACGAACCAAATAAAAAAATAATATTATACAGAAGCTTTATAGAAATCATAAATACCTTAAACTTTAAACAAAAAAACTTTTTTACCAAGTTTTACTTGCAATTCATCAACGAAACGATTAGGAACCCCATGTCTTAACGATATTAAAAGACTGGAAATTTATGCACCCGTAGCTCAGCTGGATAGAGCACCAGACTACGAATCTGGGGGTCAGGAGTTCGAATCTCTTCGGGTGCGCCAAATATTTTAGTAGAATCAAAAGGCTATAGAGAAATTAAAGGCTTTTAATTTTGTTGGTTTTACTGAATTGTTGGCTTTTATCCCCCCATACTTTTTGTAGCTTCTTGATTGTTTTTATATTGAATCGCTTTCTATTAACCACCTTGATATAGAGCAACTGCTACAATAGCATAATCTATATCTAACCCTACTTGTCACTGAAAAATTCATCTTAATTTTTCAGTTGAACAATGAAATTGGTAATCCTTATAAACACATATTGATAAGTTCAATTGTTAATTATAAAAAACTGCATATAGCAAAAAAATAGAGTTTTTGAAAAGCAATATAGACAACCACCTTATTTATATGGTATGCGCATTGCTAATATAATTCTTTTGGCTTTGTTCAAAAGGCAGTGGGCTTTTGCCTAGTTTATTTAGAACATTGAGACAAAGTAAGGTAAACTGTGCAAGTACTCGTTCGTGATAATAATGTTGATCAAGCATTGCGTGCGCTAAAAAAGAAAATGCAGCGCGAAGGTATCTTTCGTGAAATGAAGATGCGTGGATATTATGAAAAGCCATCGGAAAAACGGGCTCGTGAAAAGGCTGAGGCTATTCGTCGTACACGTAAACTTGCCCGTAAACGCGCGCAAAGAGAAGGTCTCATTAGTAACGGCCGAGCTGTTTTTGTACGATAATACATTTTTATTTATGCGCTATAAATAACTCAAAAAGAGAGTTAAGTGATATTAAAAATATCTAGATTTAAATGAAAATCTGTAAATAGAGTTTTCTTTTTATCTTAAATAAATTTCACTCCCTGCCTAAATGTGATTACGATTTTCAGCTATTATTGAGAGCTTCATAATTACAAATATTTTAGTTATTTTTAAAGAATATACAAGAGAAAACACATATGGGTATTTTACAACAAAGACACAAAAAGCTTTTCCTACTTCAAAATCTAATAAGCACATTCTAAAAACACTGGCTCTACAGACCCACCCCAAATAGAATGATAATTAGATAACAACCTATCAGCATCTGTTTGACCCATTGCAATCATTTCTTCCAAAGGATTAAGAAAACTTTCCTCATCATAACCGCCAGTATCATATTGCTTGCGATTTTTTAAACCCTTGCGTGAAATCGCAATAGCTTGGCGTGCTAATTCTAAAATTATCGTTTGACGAAAAGGTGTTTGCAATCCTTCTTTTGGAACACGTCTACGCATACCTAAAACTTCTTCAAAACACCAATCTTTCGTCAAAGCTTCCGCCTCATTAAGCGCTTCACTATCATAAAGAAGACCAACCCAAAAAGCAGATAATGCACAGATATGTTTCCAAGACCCGCCATCAGCGCCTCTCATTTCTAAAAAGCGCTTTAAGCGTACTTCAGGAAATAAGGTCGATAAGTGATCTACCCAATCTCTTATATTAGGTGTTGAATCTACAATTTGCCCTTTCAATGCTCCATTCATAAATTGGCGAAAAGTTATATGTGTACAATCATGATAATGCCCATCGCGTATAATAAAATACATCGGTACATCAAGTGCCCACTCAACATAATCAGCAAACCCAAAGCGTTCGGAAAATATAAAAGGAAGTACTCCTGTTCTTTGATTATCAGTACCACACCAAACATGAGAACGCCACGATAACAAATCATTTGGGTGCCCTTCAATAAAAGGTGAACTGGCAAATAATGCTGTTGCAATGGATTGCAATTTCATTGACACTTGCATTTTGCGCCGCATATCAGTTTCAGATGAAAAATCAAGATTCACCTGAATAGTCGCTGTTCTATACATCATATCAAGACCACTATGACCAACTTTTGGCATGTATTTAGTCATAATTTGATAACGTGATTTGGGCATTTGCGGTGTTTCATCTAAAGTCCATTTTGGACTAGCACCAATACCTAAAAAACCAATACCTAATGGTCCTGAAATTTTTTTAAGGAGAGCCAAATGTTCCATCAGCTCACAATAAGTGTGGCCAACCGTTTTTAATGGTGCACCAGATAATTCAAACTGCCCTCCAGGCTCCAAAGAAATCGCACCTTGACCCGCTGATTCTACAAGCCCCACAATATTTCCTTCATCTAAAACAGCTTTCCACCCTAGAGCTTGTTGCATCCCCTCTAAAAGTGCACGAATACCCTTTGCACCTTCATATGGAACAGGACGAAAACCATTTATATAGAATGGAAATTTCTCATGCTCTGTACCAATACACCAATCATTTTCTGCTTTACAACCCTCTTGAAGATAGCCAACTAGAGAATCTAAATTGTGAATTTCACTTTCATCAGTTGTATCAAGCGCCATAAATTATTTTACCTTATCAACAAATTCGACCACTTAAATGAATTGTTTTAAATGATATTGCAAGCTTCTTAATCGATTGACCAAGCCTCTACTGTAGTATTAATAAGGGCCAAAGCTGCAACAGCTGCAGTATCAGCACGTAAAATACGTGGACCTAATGATATAGGAATCACAAAAGAATGTTTTCTTAAAAAGGCCTGCTCTTCTTTACTAAATCCTCCTTCTGGTCCAACAAGAACACCAAGCGGTATAGTTCCATGCTTCTTTAAAAAAGGTAATGGATTCTGTATTTCATGTGATTCATCACAAAAAAACAAAGAGTGTGTCTTATCCCAACGCGCTAAAAGTGTTTTTAACGATACAGCAGGCAAACATTTCGGTAAAGACAAAATGCCACATTGTTCAGCAGCTTCAATAATATTAGCCTTTATACGCGCCATATTGATACGAGAAACTTGTGTATGATGTGTTATAATAGGCTGTAAAATAGATACCCCCATTTCTACAACCTTTTGTACCATATAATCTAAACGCGCATGTTTAAGTGGAGCAAAACAATAAATAAGACCCGGACATGTTGTTTGAGATCTTGTCTGATGAACAAGCTGAACTATTACAAACTTTTTTTAATAGCGGTAATCTCGGCCAACCATTCACCATCTTCCCCATTAAAAAATAAAATCTGATCTCCCTCTTTCATGCGCAAAACATGCACAAGGTAAGAAACTTGAGCTCCTTCTATTTCTATTTCTCTGTTCAAAGAAAGTGGTTGCTGAATAAATAACCTTTGAAATTTATAATTCACACGCATAAAAAATTTGTGACAGAGTAAATTACAATCGTCAAGGTAATAAAACAAAAAGTATAATTAAAAGAAAAAATCCGCCCCATAAAACTACAATATATTGAAGAGTAGTAGAATTGTTTACCTTTGTTTATAATAATTGGAACAAATAGAATGTTAAGTGATTCTGTTCGTATAAAAATTGATCACAAAATACTCTCTTGCACTCAATGACTACCCTATGATTGGAGAAAGATATGTCTGCTAAAAGAGCCATTGTTATTACTATTGCCACAATTTTAGCCTTTATTTTGACCACTATAGGAATTAGCTCAGTTACAACAAAGGGGAAGCATATAATTGCCACAGATGGCTACGGTATTTCCTCTCAGATACGTTAGATAGCCTACTGCCATAGTCTTTGAAATTTCATTCTAAATTAATATTTTTCGAGTGATTTTCTAAAATCAAAATCAATAATGAAAAACAAAAATTTAATTTTCATCGATATTTTTCTTAACAAAAAATTTTCCTAGAGACTGCCCCACAGAGCTAAGTGAAAAACTAAAAGGTCGTACAAGGCTATTAGTAAGGCAGTGAACATCTTTGCATAAAGTATCTGAACGATTATTCTTCTGTAATCGTCCTTGCAACATAAAATCCTTCTGCTTTTCCTTGGTGATAGGCACTGCAATCGGACCATCAATAGACAAATTCCAATCTGCCATACGCATTAATGATTCTATTTCCGTTACCACGCCATCAGAAAACTTTGCTTTAATATCTAAACGCTCAAAAGGTGTTGAAAACGCGTGGTTATTTACTAAAAAAAACGGTTCATTCCCTAAAAGCTTGTGCTGCAACTCATTTAAATCATATCTCAATAATCGGCCAGAAGGTATATTCACTGTTAATTTTCCTTGAATTTTCTCAAGAATTTCTGACCAACTACTAACAAGCATTTGTATTGTTACGACGAAGCCAGTTTTAGCCTGTATAAATGGTGTCAGTCCTAAAGCCTCTGAAAAAGTTTGCGCATCAACAGAAGTACCCGAAACGCGTCCTTCAATGCACACTTTTTTACCATTTGGTACAATTTGAACATTACTCTGAATAGATCCACCAAAAATATTTGCATTTCCAAGATCAAAATTCCCACGCCTATTTTTAATTTGCATTGTTGCTGCCAAATTTGTGAGTGCAATCTTACCTATTTTTGCTTGTGGTGCTGAAATTCGCACATCTAATCCAATACGATCAAAAATTGCCATATCAAGGAATTCATTTTCCTTTCCAACTAGTGAAACCATCGACTCTAATACATTAAGATTCATACTATCAAAAGCTAAAGATCCAATTATGTTAGGAACATGGTTTTGAAAATCAAATTCCAAAGCTCCACGTGCATTTACAGCGCCCATATTAAATGTAATATTATTCATTTCGATACGTTTTGGCTGTGCTAAAAAATGAGACTCCCATACAATAGGTAGTTTTAATCTCCCTCCCCAAAACTGATTTCCACCAATCCAAGCCAATGTTTGATTCCAGCCAGGAGAACGCATCGATATTTTTCCGTCAAAAATGTAATATTCAGATAATCGCGCTTTCCCCGTAAACGTTATACCACCACGCAAAGAATTAAAGCTCACTCTAAGTGAGCTTTGCCCCCCTGCTAAAAGCAATAAAGCTTGATCAGCGTTAATTAATAATTCCGTTAACTCCCCATGCCAACGAGCCCTTGCGCGAAACCGCGCTGCTTGTGTTGATTCTGACCAATCGATAGTTGCATTCAGTCCTGTTATTTTTTCTGTCACATCAGAAACACTATCACGATAAATAAGAACACCATTTTCGATGACAATACGTCCAAAAGGCTGGTTTAAAAGGCTCTCTACATCTGGTTGATCAGGATTGAGCTTAACAATTTCACGAGCATTACGCACTGCTAACCCTAAAGTACCTTGTGACCGCGAAAGTGTATTAAAAAAATCAGACACTGTTTTAAAAGGCTTTTCCATAACAAATTGTGGACGCACAATTCGTGTTTCTGAAAAAGAAACACATCCCCTAAGAAGATCAATTAAAGAAAGATCTACTTCTATCGATTCAGCTTCCATTAAAGGTGTAACATTATTAATTTTGGATGTTAAAGTAACTCCTGAAAGAAATGCTTTTGGATAAGGAAAAAGTTTCAAACGTGGTGGTTCACGCAGTTGCACATTATAGCCTGTCCATGCGCTTAAATCCTGTGCCACTCGGATACGAATCGTGTCGGTTGATACAAGATAAGGTAAAACAATAACAGAAGTTCCAAGCAAAAAAACAACTGCTACAAAAACCCCACTCAAAAATTTTATTATTCTGATGAGCACAATTTCCTCTATATTTTTGATCCTATAATAGATTAGAATGAAACTAAATGATCATTAAAAAATGGTTTTGATAATCCTATAATTTGCTATATCTATTCAATAATTCGATTACCCTTATTTTATTCAAATTTTATTGAAACAACAATGTTACTCTCTCTTTATAAAGCAACTATTTTCCACTACTCTCCAAAAGAAAAAAGAGAGGTAAACCATGTAATAACTATGGTTATTCAAATAGTGTCATAAAACTCTTTTTACTATCAGCAAATATTTTACAAAAAACTGAATATCCCTATCGAAAGGATTCCTCTCATGAACAATATTATTGACGGAAAAAAGCTTGCTGAAAACATTATTAATAAAATCAAGAAAGAAACAAAAAAACTTCGTAACAATCATAAAATACAGCCTGGGATTGCTGTTATTATTGTTGGAGATGATCCCGCAAGTCAGGTTTATGTTACCTCAAAAAGTAAAAAAGCTGAAGAATGCGGTTTTCTTTCAATTAAGCATACAATTCCTCAAGACACGAAAGAAGAAGAACTCCTGCAACTTATTGAAACATTAAATTCCGATCCTAAAATTCATGGGATTTTGGTGCAACTCCCTCTACCTGCTCATATCAATACGAACAAAATAACGCAAGCTATCGCCGTCCAAAAAGATGTTGATGGTTTTCATTATATCAATATAGGAAAACTCGCAGCAAATATACTTGAAGATACGTTCATTCCTTGCACACCTGCTGGTGTTATGATGATAATCGAATACCAACGTGGGCGGGATTTATCAGGTCTTGATGCAGTCATCGTTGGGCGTTCTAATATTGTTGGCAAACCTATGGCAGCCTTATTGATAGCAGCCAATGCTACCGTGACAATCGCCCACAGTCGCACCCGTAATCTTGCCGAAGTGTGTAGCAGTGCTGATATTTTAGTTGTAGCTGTTGGTCGTCCACATATCATTAAAAAAGATTGGGTAAAACAAGGAGCTATTGTTATTGATGTTGGTATTAACCGAATTGAAGCTTCAGAAAAAGGTACCAATAAAACCCGTCTTGTCGGTGATGTAGATTTTGAAGAAGTCAAAGAAAAAGCCTCTGCTATTACTCCTGTACCTGGAGGTGTTGGTCCTATGACAATCGCTATGCTCATGGTCAATACGCTTAAAGCTGCTGCTCAAGCCCACAAGTTACCTCTACCAAAATTCTAAGATTTTTTGTACTTTTATCACATGCATATAAATTCTCTGTGTTGTGCGTTTTCATTCTACCATCACAATAGGCATTCCTTGATTTGTGTTATTTTTTTCTAAGATAATGATTAATGCAAAAAATCTTCTTTTCATCAAATACCTACGCAAATATATTATTTAATTCAATTGCCGTTTTTTAATCACAAACGATTGATTTTCACAAATAAAAACTCACGTGTAGCTGCGTTACTAAACCGTTCTTATCCCAATCTAATTTACGAGATACCAAAAAGCGATAAACTAACTACCAAATAAAAAGTTCAAATATCAACCGTATCTTTCGATAACAACAGAGCAAAATCTTTCTGTCCTCTCAATTCAACATAATTTTAGTAGAAATATAAAGGACAAATACATAAAAAATGATCAAATTTAGTTTGATTAAAAACTGTGTAACAAATATGCTTTTCAAGAAAAAGAATGAAAAATTGCAACACCTTTCATTGCTCAACAGAAAACTTAAAACTTTTATAATACAACCGTTGGCTCACTAAACTACCTAACAAAAAATAAGAATAGTTTCCGTTCCGTCAAATCACCATTACCACTAAACACAATCAGAAAAATATATTAGAATAATTTTACTAACCATGGACTTATCCATTTTCCGCTCAGTTATACAAGCTTACAAAATTTACAAAAGACCTCTACCATTACAATAGACAGATATTAAACAAGCCATTAATTTTCTTCATTCTAAATAATAACTGGTTAAAAACGATCCATCAAAGAAAACCAGTTCATTGCTAAAAATATAAGAGGATAACGAAAAATCTTACCACCCGGAAAGGATGAAATCTTTAAATCCTGAAAATACTTAAAACGTTCATGTTTTCCAGATACCCATTCAGCATATAATTTTCCTATAAAGGGAGCAAGCATAACCCCGTGCCCTGAATATCCTCCACAATAAGTAACACCCGGCATAAGTTGGCGAACATAAGGCATGCGTTCAAATGTAATTGCTACTGTTGCTCCCCAACGATGGGTCAAATTTATAGAGTGAAGGTGTGGATAAATTTCAACAATTTGCCGACGTATACGCTCATCTAAATCAACCGGATACTGGTTACTATAACTTTCTACCCCACCAAATAATAAACGATTGTCGATACTTTTTCGAAAATAACGAACCATAAAACGGGAATCATCTACCGCTTCTCTTCCAGAAAGAATCTGACTACACTTTGATAATGGTTCAGTTGCTCCAATATAGGAGCGAATAGAAAAAATATGTTTCTGCACAAAATCCTGAAGCCCAAGATTATATGCATTGGTCGCCAATAATACACTCTCAGCCTTTATATTGCCTCGTTCTGTCACCACTACGCACTGGTTATTACTACGCTCTATCGCTTTCACTTGAGTCTTCTCATAAAGTTTAGCGCCAACTTTCTTTGCTTTTTTTGCCAACCAAACAATTAACTTTAATGGATTAATATGGCCAGTATCTACATCACGGATACCGCCATGATAAAAAGACGAGCCAAGCCGTTCATCTGTTTCAGCCTTATCCATAAAAGTAAGACCACGATAACCATAACGCTGCATAGCCTCAACATGCTGCTGATAAGCTCTTATCTCACGTTTTTTATGGGTAACGGAAAGTTGGCCTGCTATAAAGTCGATATTACAATCAGGCATGGCACACCAAGATAAAATATCCCTCTTGGCTTCTTCAGCTAAATCAAATAATATTTTACTTTGTTCAAAACCATACTTGCTTTCTAGCGTTTCTACCCATTGTCGTTGACCTGTTCCCAATTGCCCACCATTGCGCCCCGAAGCACCATCGCCAAAACATGAAGCTTCAAACAAAACAACACTCATTCCAGCCTTAGCTAAATGATAAGCAGCTGAAAGCCCTGTAAATCCACCTCCAACAATAACTACATCGCATTGTGTCTCTTCACCCACAAACAACGGATAAGAAGGGCGATCTTCCAAAGTATCTTCATACCAAGAAACTCCTGGAAAAATTTGATGAGAATTAATCATAATGAGAATATTTAAACATTAAGCAGGAGATATTCACGCTCCCACGGGCTAATCACTTGCATAAAAGTTTCAAACTCTTGTCGTTTGATAGCGGCATAAGTACTTACAAATGCATCTCCTAAAATAGTACGTAATGCTTCATCTTGTTCAAATAAATTGACCGCCTCAATTAATCCACGCGGTAATTCAATGTTATCAGCATTTACAGTTTTTTCTGCCGGCTCATCTGGTTCAAGTTTGTTCTGCAAACCAATGAGACCACACGCTAAAGAAGCAGCAAGCGCTAAATAAGGATTAGCATCCGATGAAGGAAGTCTATTCTCAACGCGTCGTCCCTGTGGAACTGAACGTGGCACACGAAACGCTGTAGTACGATTATCATATCCCCACCGCAAATTAACCGGCGCTGAGAAACACGGCATAAGGCGCCGATAAGAATTAACATAAGGAGCAAGCATAACAAATACTCCAGCCATATGCTTTTGCAAACCACCAATAAAGTGGCGAAAACGTACACTTTCCCCACCATCTTTCTCTGTAAAAATATTGTCTCCAGTTTTTTGATCTATAACAGATTGGTGAATATGCATGGCAGACCCCGGTTGCCCCTGAATAGGTTTGGCCATAAAAGTTGCATACATATTATGTTTAAGTGCTGCTTCACGAATCGTTCGTTTAAACATAAAAACCTGATCAGCTAGTTCAACAGGATCACCATGACGTAAATTAATTTCAAACTGACCTGCTCCTTCCTCATGAATGAGAGTATCAATTTCCAATCCTTGTGCCTCTGAAAATTGATAAATATCGTCAATCAGCTCATCAAACTCATTAACACCCGCAATCGAGTAGCCTTGCCCACCACCAATCGAACGCCCAGAACGACCAACTGGAGGTACCAAAGGGTAATCAGGATCAGGATTCTTTTCCACTAAATAAAACTCAATTTCTGGTGAAACAATCGGTTTCAATCCCATTTGAGTATAAAAATCAATTACTGTCCGCAGAACATTACGTGGTGTATAATCAACAGCCTGCCCATTTTGATATACAAGATCACAAATCACCTGCGCTGTAGGTGCATCTTCCCATGGCACAATACTCAGTGTAGAAAGATCAGGCTCAAGACGTAAATCACCATCTGTTTTCGGATATTCAAAACCATTTCCATCTTCAGGATAAGACCCTGAAATTGTTGTCATAAAAACTGCTGAAGGCAATGCTAAAGATGTTTCTGATGTGAATTTTTTAGAAAGCATCATCTTGCCACGCGCTACCCCCGCCTGATCAGGTGTAATACACTCAATATCTTCCACATCCCGGAATGAAAGCCATTGCGAAACTTGTTCCCAATTATTTACACCACGCAAATTTTTTAGAAAATCAGAAACAGGCTTATAACCTTTGCGTTTCATTGGCTCGCTATTTTTCACAGCTATAACACACAAACTCAAAAAACAATTAAAGCTTCCCCTTTTTGTTATGGCATCACTTTATGCATAAACACCGTGTAAAAACTGCATAAATTTAACCTGTTTTACAAAACATCACAATCTTTATCAAGATAAAATGCGCTTCGCGATTTTTTCAAGCTCTTCATTGTTTTAAAATATGTTGGAAAAATGGTACGGTTGGTGGGATTTGAACCTACGACCTCTGGTGCCACAAACCAGCGCTCTAACCAACTGAGCTACAACCGCCTAAAAAATATTTATCTTCTGTCTGTGTGACATACGGAAGATCAAGAGAGTTTGCAAGCCCCTTAAAAAGAATCTTATATTTTTTTGTGAAAATACAACAACCTCACGACAAAAGAAGTGCACGTTTTGCCCAATTATCAACACTATAATCGCGATAAGCTTTTATAGTATCAATACCATCTTGCTGCATAATCTGCAAAACATCTCTCGTAATAGTTACGGCAAGTTCTGGCCCCTCATAAACCATTCCGCTATAGAGCTGAACTAAATCTGCTCCGGCTTTGATTTTTTCCAAAGCTGTTTGTGCATCACGTACACCACCAACACCAATGATTGCAATATCTTTACCCAATCTTTTACGCATTTTTGCAAGTATAATGGTGGAGTGCTCAAACAGTGGACGTCCTGATAACCCTCCCTCCTCGCCAATCAATGCACTATTCTTAAGGCCTTGACGTGAAAGAGTGGTATTGGAAACAATTAAACCATCAAAATCAGATAGTTTCATTTCCTCAGCTATATCGTCTAATTCTTGCTCCGTTAAATCGGGCGCAATTTTTAAAAAAATCGGAACAGAGACACCATGTTTTTCCTTTTTTTCATTGCGCGCTTGGGAAACAGCCTTCATTAAAAGACTCAAATGACTACGTGTCTGCAAATCACGCAAACCTGGTGTATTAGGTGAAGAAACATTAATCGTGAAATAATCAGCTACACCATAAAAACAAGTAACACCGGCAATATAATCGTCAATCTTATCGACGGTATCTTTATTAGCACCAATATTGATCCCTACAATACTACCCTGCTTACGTGTGCAAATCCTTTTGTAAACAGCCTGATGTCCGTCATTATTAAAACCCATTCTATTAATAATAGCTTCATCTTCTACCAAACGGAAGAGTCGTGGCTTGGGATTTCCCATTTGCGGTTTTGGTGTAACTGTACCAATCTCAGTAAAACCAAATCCTAAGCCTAAAACAGCATCTATAACCTCTGCGTTTTTATCAAAACCTGCGGCAAGACCAACAAAATTCTTAAACTTAAGGCCTGCAACAGTTACACACAAACGCTCATCAAGAATTTCTTGATACCCACTCAATCCCATTTTTAACCCAGCAATAGCTAAACGATGCGCACGTTCCGGATCCAACATAAATAAAAAAGAACGCCCAATACAATGAAAAAAACTCACAAAATCTCTCTCCATAAAATGAAAACCATCCTTTTCATCTCATTTAAACTTTTCAAAATAAAAAACCACTAATAAAAACATATTATACAAATAAAGAAATTAACGCACATAACGAGAAGAAATAACTAATCAAGCTTATTTAAAAATATCGACTGGTAAAATGATTATTCTTATTTCGAAAATGCTTCCCTACTTCCTTTCAGCAACCTACTCACATAATTAAAAAGTTGACCAATCGCTTAAAAAAGAAAAATGTGGTTTCGTAAACACGTCTTCTTCTCCAAAATTTTTTCATAAAACTCCTGCAATGATTTCATCAATCAAATATATTTTCTCACTTTATCATTGAAAAGAAGAGGATATACAGCCTTTTACCAAGAAGCTTTTCATTCATCTGAACCTTAAAAACGCACTATCATATAATGAGGCATTAATTAGCACTTTTTATACATCGCAATACTATGAGAAAAAAATGCTGATATTTGAAATGTAATTTTTCAAGAAAATAAGCTTCTCCCTCTTTCTTTTTTTACCAAAAGCGATAGTAAATTGCTGTACATCATATACACGAGGAGGGAAATGCAATGCTTAAAGAATTCAAAGAATTTGCCTTAAAAGGAAATATGATTGATCTCGTTATTGGTGTGATTATAGGTAGTGCTTTTAGTGGCTTGATTAATTCAATTGTTAACGACATTTTTATGCCAATCATCGGGCTTTATTACAAGCGGCATTGACTTTTTTAATATGTTTATTCAGCTCGCCGGCGAGAAAAAAGCCACATTAAGCGCTGCAAAAGAGGTGAGTGCGACCATTTCCTATGGAAACTTTATAACACTTTTTATCAATTTTTTGATTATTGCATGGATCCTTTTTTGTTTGTCAAAGGCTTAAATAAAATGCACCGGCAAAAAGAAAAAGTGGGAAAGTTAAAAGAAATGTCTCTTGAAGAACAACTTTTGACAGAAATCAGAGATTTATTGGCCAATACAAAATAAATCCATTCCATAATTTCTCATTCACACAAAACAGGAAAAAACATCTCCACAGTTGTTCCACGATTGGGTTTTGAAAACAACAGAAACTGACCACCAACCTTTTCCACCATTGTTTTACATATTGGAAGTCCTAAACCAGTTCCGACAAATATGTTGTCTCCACATCGGCCATCCTTGCGCTCTACCTGACCATAAGGTTGCATAGCTTGCACAACCTCTTCATCACTCATCCCCAAACCATTATCACTAATTGAAATCTTTACTCGCTCTTTTTTTCCATAGGAAACATGAATAACAATTTGTCCACCTGAAGGCGTAAAACGGATAGCATTGGAAAGAAGATTCCATATAATCTGTTGAAATATCTGTTGTGATACACCAATAAATGGCACACGTGCCGGTGCAACAATACGTATAATAATACCATTATGATTCGCATGCGTTTCAAGAAAAGCTATACTGGAACGCAAACAAGCTGTTACATCAAATTTTTGAGTTATAATAGGCGCATCAATTGTGCCATTTGAACTAGAATAATTTGCTTTAGAGTACTCTAATAATTGATTAACCAAAGATAATATATGTTTTCCAGATGAGACAATATCACGTAGATATCTACGATAACGCTCATTTTCTATTAAACCAAAACGGCCATCCTTCATAATTTCTGCAAAACCAATAAGAGCATTCAAAGGTGTTCGCATTTCATGAACAACTTCAATCATTTTATTTTCTTCTGATATTTTATCTAAAGGTGATAAAGTCATCCCTGTCATATCACGCAACATAACGGCATAATTGTTTTGTAGAGTCAAAGGTACAATCGTCATAGAAACCTTTATATTCTCGTGATTTTTTGTTATCAAATCAGCTATCTCACCACGATTAAAGACTTGATTTTTTCCCTCCATACGGATCAATTTAAAATATTCTTCAATCAAATCTCGGCTTTGAAAAGTAAATAGTGATGATAACTGCTGTGCCAGTAACTCATCCATTTCATAGCCAATCAATGCCAAAGCAGCGTCACTAGCAAACTGAACACAGCCCTGTCCATCAAGCCACAAAACGCCATCAGTTACTGTATCCAACAATGATAACATTACTTCAGGTTCCTTTATTAAAGCTTGTTTTATGACATCTACCGGTAATATTTGTGTACATGGCAACTGGACTGGCGTTTCCTTAGCTGTATTCTCATGTCCTAAAGACAAATGTAATTCACCACGCAACCGTTCTGCAATTTCATGAAAAGCTGAGCGCTCTATCTCTGAAAGACCAGATGTTTTTATATTCGGCTTTTTATCACTTTTATCTTGTATTTTTTCTTGTGCTTTTAAAATCCCAAAACCATGGAATCCCTTAAGCTGACGGTTGGTATCAAAAACTGGAACAGCGGACAACTCAACATCAACCCGTTCTAGACAATCGTCAATAGGCCACTGAACTTTCTGTTCTTTCCAAGGTATAGCAGCTTCAATAAAACTACTTAATGACCGATATCCTTCATCATTAAATTGATCAGCAAGTTTATGACAATTAGATCCTATAATATGGGAAGATATAGGACCGACAGTTTCAGCTAACTCTTTTGAAACCTCAAAAAAATAGCCATTTGCATCCATTTTCCAGGTAAAACGCCGTGGTAAAAGATGTGGCTTAAAACTAAAAGATCCTTGATCTCTATCCAATTCATCTCCATCCAATTGTGCATATAATACTAAAAAACTCGTCGGCTTTACTCCTAAGCGGATCACACCAACTTGTGTATTAACACCTGCTATAGGTAAAACAGTTTTCACTGGCATATCATCATCAATCGTTTGGAGTAGAATTTTAACTGTTTCATCAATAAAATTAAAATGAGAAGAAGCTTCCAACACAGTTGCATGTTGATCAATGATTGCAGCAGACATCGTTGCTTCATCCAAACCAGTAATAAGAGAAACATTTTCTTCTAGCAAAGCTTCAAGTAAAAATGCTTTACCTAGACCAGTAATATCAATAGAAGCTACAGAAAAATCAGTACAGCGTTTAAAACCACACAACGTAATAGAACGTGTATATTGAACATTATTTAATATTTGGCGACGCAGTTCTTCATCAAAGAAAAATTGCTGTTTAATTGCATCTGCAACAGAAGAAAAACCAAAAAAACACGCTGCAGCACCATTTAACCAAAGAATATTTCTACCATCGAAGGATAAGACAAAAGCTATCTTTCCTTTTAGAAAGGCTTGTTTAATTTCTTTACATTTTAGATAATCTAAAAATGCTAAAGACATTTTTAACCTCTTTTCTATTTACCTGCACTACTTGCCAATAATTTTAAATATAAGATAGCATTTTTACTTTTGTCTTTCTCTATAAATTCTTTTTAATATTTCGCAGCAAAAAAATAAGAGCGGAAATAATGTCCGCCCTTATGAAATAAAGTTTTTAGTTTTTTTAATTACCGCCGTTATGTATTCTTAAAAACAATCTTGATCATTGCGCCCATTGAGTAAAATCTCACGTTTTCCCACATGATTGGCAGCTCCAACAATACCTTCTTTTTCCATTCTTTCAACAAGAGAAGCAGCTTTATTATAACCAATTGCAAGTCGGCGTTGGATATAGGATGTTGAACATTTTTTATCACGCATTACAATCTTAACAGCTTGCATATAAAGCTCTTCACTGTCTTCATTAGAACTTCCCGCTGCAATAATTTCAGCAACAGAATGAGCATCTTCCATTTTATCATCATCGTGTTCACTATCTGTTACTGTTGCTAAATAATCAGGTTTTCCTTGTACTTTAAGATATGCAACCACAGATTCAACTTCTTCATCAGAGACAAAAGGCCCGTGAACACGCTCAATGCGTCCACCACCAACCATATGAAGCATATCTCCCTGACCTAAAAGTGTTTCAGCGCCTTGTTCCCCCAAAATTGTACGACTATCAATTTTTGAAGTTATCTGAAAAGAAATACGTGTAGGAAAATTCGCCTTAATCGTGCCAGTAATCACGTCAACAGAAGGACGTTGTGTTGCCATAATAAGATGAATGCCTGCAGCGCGCGCCATTTGTGCTAAACGTTGAATAACGCCCTCAATCTCTTTACCAGCAACCATCATGAGATCAGCCATTTCATCGACAATAATAACAATATAAGGCAATTGTGTTAAATCCATCTCTTCTTCACGATAAAGTATTTCACCACTTTCCCTATCAAAGCCGGACTGAACGGTGCACATAATTGTCTCACCTTTTTCGACCGCAAGCGTAACCCGTGCATTAAAACCATCAATATTACGTACACCTAATTTCGCCATTTTGCGGTAACGTTCTTCCATTTCACGAACAGCCCATTTTAAAGCTGTTACAGCTTTCTTTGGATCAGTTACTACAGGTGTTAAAAGATGAGGAATACCATCATAAATAGAAAGCTCCAACATTTTAGGGTCAACCATAATTAAACGGCATTGCTCTGGCGTCATTCGATAAAGGATCGATAAAATCATTGTATTAATAGCAACAGATTTACCTGACCCTGTCGTGCCTGCAATCAATAAGTGAGGCATTTTTGCTAATTCTGCAATTACAGGATCACCGTTAATTCCCTTCCCCAAAGCAAGAGCTAATTTAAATTCACTATCACGAAAAGTGCTTGACTGAACTAATTCACGCAAATAAACAGTTTCACGTACTGCATTTGGTAATTCAATTCCAATAACATTACGCCCAGGAATCACAGCAACACGTGCAGACATGGCAGACATAGAACGAGCAATATCATCAGAAAGACCTATAACTCGCGATGATTTCACCCCAGCAGCGGGCTCAAACTCATACATTGTTACCACCGGTCCTGAGCGAACATGAATAATTTCACCCTTAATACCAAAATCTTCCAAAACGCTTTCTAAAAGTCCAGAACTACGCTCCAATGTTTCTTGAGAAATCGATGTATCATCTTGAAAAATAGGCTCTTGTAATAATTCAATCGGAGGTAATTCATAAGTACCACTGTCAACAGATTGGGAGCTTGGTATAAAAGCAGAGGTATGGTTGCGAAATGACATATCAGTGGTTTCCATTGTGCTTCCTACTGCTTTCGTTACAGAAAGATCTTCCACACTTTTTGTCACATTGGTTGTCATACAGTTAGCAATATTATGGGGATCATCGCCTACTGTAGTGTCTATATCTATCACACCGCGTGTCTCACAATCAGGTGTTTCAACAATAGACAGTTCTTGAACCTTTTCAATTTGTTCATTTTCTCCGAAAACAGGCTCAGTGCTCTGGATTTGAACCTCTTTAACAATTTCGTCATTAGTATGATCTAAATCAGAAATCCTCTCATTACCCTGAACATCATTTTCTGAAACTTCTGGCACAATCATATTACAAGATTGCGGGAAATGGCATTCAAGCACACGATAAAAAGTAGAAACTGATTCATCAAAAAAAGAAGTTTTTCCCAGCAAAGCTTTATTATTTTCTAAACTAACAGATGCATCTTCTTCTTGTGAAATTTTAACACTGACTTTCTCTAGTAAAAAGGGCTCACACTCAAAAAATGCATTATCAGAAAGATAAGAAACAGGCTTTGTTTCTTGTGCTACGCTCTCTACCTGCAAGGTACGTTCAACTGTATTTTTTTCGATTGGTGTACTAACAGCCTGTTGTACCGATTGTCCAAGAGTTGTTGAACAATAAAGTGATACTTTATTTTCAAGTGATTGAGAATGAAACACCTCTTCTGTCAATTGAGGTTGTACTTTCAAGTCTGTAACATCCGTTAATTTTTGCATTTCTTGCTTTGTAAAAGCTTTAAATCGTTTTGCAAAAACCGGATTTTCTTCTATACGACGACGCAAAATTTCAACTTCTGGAGTTCGAGTGAAACGCACATTCTGTTCAAGAGTAAACGCTTTTTCCCACACTGTCGGATAAGAAAACATCTTATCAAAACTGCCAGATGAGTTTTGTTCTAATGCATCTGCTGCATTCTTATCAACCAAACAAGACGTAGACATAGATATAGTTTTTAAATTACGCATAATATCCAACAAAATTATAGTAACGAGAATGATTTTTTTAAAGAATGCACAAACGATACACTATGAAGGTTAATAACCTTTTGTCATCAACCAATTTTAAATGAAAATAAGCATCATTAATTGTATTTTTATCAAGAAAAATTCAAATGTATCTAAAACTTTTAGAAATCCATCTAATAAGCAAGGTCTTGATTTTATTTCTTTATAAGCTTTCAATACTGAAACAGTTTTCATAGATATGCTTGATGAACAACACGTCAAATAACTGCTCTATTAATGTAAACACTATTATAAAATTATATAAAAATAATTATTACCTTTTTTCAATTTGGAAAAACCCCACCACCTCAATATGTTTAGTGCATGCTTGTGATATAACAATCAACGTTTACATGCACTCAAGCAAAATACGCTTGTTATAAAAAGTTCTAGTAGTATACAATTTAAAAATGAAAAAATAGGAAACAAGCCAATGTTAAATAAACGAAAATTTTATATTAACGGCCTCTGGAATGATCCAAGTATTCCCAATGATCTGTATGTTATTGATCCCTCAACAGAAGAAGCTTGCGCTATTATCAGCATTGGTAGTATCCAAGATACAGATAAAGCGATTGTAGCCGCTAAAAAGGCCTTTCAAAATTGGAAAATAACCACACCGAATCAACGTCTTTGTTTTGTTAAAAAAATTTTAAAAATCTATGAAAAACGCTCTGAAGATATGGCTAAAGCCATTTCAATGGAAATGGGTGCGCCTATCGACATGGCACGCAATGCGCAAACTGCAGCTGGTAGTGATAATATTCGCGATTTCATCAAAGCTTTTGAAGAATTTTTATTCCAAAAAGCTTTAATAAAAGGAAATAACAATGCAATCCTCCAATATGATTCTATCGGTGTCGTAGGGTTGATCACTCCATGGAATTGGCCCATACACCAAATAACCCTTAAAGTCATCCCAGCATTATTGGCTGGCTGCACTATGGTTTTAAAACCCTCTGAAATTGCTCCTCTTTCTGCCATGCTTTTCGCTGAAATTTTAGATGAAGCTGCTCTACCTGCAGGCGTTTTTAATCTCATCAACGGTGATGGAGATAACGTAGGTTCTTATCTATCTTCTCATCCAGATGTAGCAATGATCAGTTTTACCGGCTCAACCAAAGTAGGAAAAATGATTTCTAAAAACGCTAGTGATACTTTAAAGCGAGTCTGTCTAGAACTTGGAGGTAAAGGAGCCAATATCATCTTTGCTGATGCTGATACAGATGCTATTCAACGTGGTGTACGGCATTGTTTTTACAACAGTGGGCAAAGCTGCAACGCACCAACGCGCATGCTTGTGGAACATTCAATCTATGATGAAGCTGTAAAAACAGCACAGCACATTGCTGAAACAACCATGATAGCCTCAAACCACAAAACAGGAGATCATATTGGCCCTGTAGTCTCAAAACAGCAATATGATAAAATCCAAGCCCTTATTCAATCTGGAATTGATGAAGGTGCAACTCTTATCGCAGGTGGAATTGGTTTGCCCATAGGAATGACACGCGGTTATTATGTACGTCCAACAGTTTTTGCCGATGTTAAATCTGACATGCGCATTTTCCGAGAAGAAATATTTGGTCCAGTCCTTTCGATCCTTCCCTTTAATACAGAAGATGAAGCTGTAGCCTTGGCCAATGATACAGAATATGGACTCACAAACTATATACAATCGCAAGACCAAGCTAAATGTCGGCGTATCGCTGTACAATTGCGCTCTGGCATGGTGGAAATTAATGGACATAACTTACCAAATGGTAGTTATTTTGGAGGAGTAAAATTTTCCGGACGTGCCCGTGAAGGCGGAAGATGGGGAATTGAAGAATTTCTGGATACCAAAGCAATTTCGTACTGGTAAAAGAATCTCATAAAAAAACTTCAAAAACAGGACCGCATAGTGATACAACAAATAACAGATGAGAGTGCTTTTGGACAACGTATTGATCAATGGCTTGCTAAAAAATATCATAATGAGCTATCGCGTTCACGTTTGCAAAATCTGATCCGTGAAGGCTATCTGAAAGTTGATGGACAATTAATAAAAGAACCAAAAACAAAATTGCAACCTAACCAGACGATTGAATTGATAATACCTCCTCTCAAGAACATACATCTTGAAGGTGAAGCTATTATTCTCGACATCCTCTTTGAAGATGACCACGTCATTGTTATCAATAAACCAGCTGGTCTTGTTGTCCATCCTGGTAATGGAAATTGGACTGGAACATTGGTTAATGCCCTTATTCACCATTGTGGTGATAGTTTATCTGGCATTGGTGGTGTTAAACGTCCTGGTATTGTCCATCGTCTTGACAAAAATACAAGCGGAGTGATGGTTGTCGCTAAAAATGACTTTGCTCATAAAAGTCTCAGTGCCCAATTTTCTGACCATGGGCGTACTTGCGCATTAGATCGGCGCTACCATGCTTTAATTTGGAATGCTCCACGTCGCAATATTGGAACAATTGATGTGCCCCTTGGCCGTTCCCCCCATAACCGAATAAAGCAAACTGTTGTCCGTAACCAAAATGTTCATGCCCGCCGTGCTATTACGCATTTTTCTTTACTTGAAAAATATAAAACCTGTACAGATGCAAAACCCTTCGCCAGCCTTCTAGAATGTCGTCTGGAAACTGGACGCACACATCAAATCCGTGTTCATATGGCCTATATTGGACATCCACTTATAGGTGACACAGTTTACGGAAATGCCTTTAAAACAAAAGCAAACACACTTAATTCAGTAATTAAAAACGTTATCGACCAATTCAACCGGCAAGCACTTCATGCAGCTAGCCTTACTTTTGAACATCCCACTAAAGGTGAAATTATGTCTTTTTTCTCACCTCTCCCTCAAGATATGGCTGAACTTATCAATCATTTTAAAAAACTTAATTGGAACTTTTAACCATCTCAATGATTTTAACAACAAAATACCCATTTTCGAACAAAATTAAAAATTATAGTGATGGAAAAAAGAAAGAAATACTTATATAGTACTTGAAAATAGAATTCGCCTCATTAGGGAATTCATATGAAAGGAGGGTGCTATATGGCCCATGTAAATTTACCATCAATCATAGCAGGTGATGGAGGCTTAAATCGTTACTTAGAAGAAATACGCCGTTTTCCAATGCTTAAGCCAAAAGAAGAGTATATGCTAGCTAAGAGATATCGTGAACATAATGATCCAAAAGCTGCGCATAAACTAGTCACTAGTCATTTACGTCTCGTAGCTAAAATTGCAATAGGATATCGAGGTTATGGCTTACCTATTGGAGAAGTTATTTCAGAAGGTAATATTGGACTTATGCAAGCTGTTAAGCGTTTTGAACCAGAACGTGGATTTCGCCTTGCAACTTATGCGATGTGGTGGATTAAAGCATCAATCCAAGAATATGTTTTACGTTCTTGGAGTTTAGTAAAGATGGGAACAACTGCTAACCAAAAGCGTTTGTTCTTCAATCTTCGTAAATTAAAAAATAAACTTCAAGCTCTTGATAATGGTGATCTCAATGCAGAACAAATTAAAGAGATCGCAATCCGATTAAATGTCACGGAAGATGAAGTCGTATCCATGAATCATCGACTTAGCGGCGATACTTCACTCAACGCACCTCTTCACACAAAAGAAGGTGAGAAAACCGAATGGCAAGATTGGTTAGTTGATGATTCAAATAGCCAAGAACAAATTTTGATTGAACAAGACGAATTAGAAAATCGCCGCTCTATGTTAATACACGCTATAGATAACCTTAATGAGCGCGAAAAGCATATATTTAAAGCACGCCGGTTAAGTGATGAATCGCTGACACTTGAAGAACTCTCAAATACATTTAACATCAGTCGAGAGCGTGTAAGACAAATCGAAATGCGTGCATTTGAAAAAGTACGAAATTCTATTAAAGCAGCTATTCTATCCCAGAAAAAAGTACAACAACAGCGCTTTTTGCGTATTTCTGAAGTGAATCGGAATTAAGGTAGAGAGATAACCCAATCACACCCTATAAACTAACCTATTAAAAGGTTGGTTTATAGGGTTTTAGTTCTTTTAAAGAGCCTATTTTTACCTTTTTCATTTTAATACATTATTTTCTAATCAAAAATTGTTTGTTTAGCTGTTTGTGTAAGCCATTTTTCAATAACTTCATTAAAAATAGCCTTACCTGTTGGCCCCTTTTCAAAAGCTAACTCACTCATATGGCCGTTTTTGTCACTTATCACCAAATGGATCCAATCTAATTTGCGAATTATTTGTAAGTTTTGGTCAAGAAATGGATGACTGTTACTTAATGCAAAAAGAAAAAAATCATCATCAATCTTAGCTACAGAAGTTCTTTTTAAAGGCTGACCAATTGATTGTTTACTTTCCTTAAAGGTTAACTCTTTAATATCGTGTATTGCTTGACCTGAAAATTTATCAGTAGTCATAAAAACAAGATCCATAATATAAGCAGTAGGGAAAGACGGGTCGATATTACGGCGCAAAGTTAACTGTAATAATAACCCCTCACTTGGAATGTTTATATCACCTCGTATAGCTAATTCTTCTGGTGCATTTTTAACAGAAACTTCTTTTATAAGTGACCACCAAGCATTACCTGTTACCACTTTTTCTGAAGCATGATCTGTACGTGTTTTATAGAATATAGCTTCACCTGGATGTTCAATTGCTTCCGAATCGGCAGCAACAATTGTTGATGTCTCTTCCTCACTCAGAAACTCTGTTTTTTCAATTGAACTAGTATCAACTTCACTCCCATCTTCCAATAGACGTTGTGTCAATTTTTGACTAATTTGGCCGTCTTTTTGTGATCCATTAGAAGCTTGAATATTTGCCTCTTGTATTTGATTATTGTATGATGCAAACATATATTCACCAACAAAAAAAACACCGATCAATAAAATAAAAAAACCGATAAAGATAGCAATACCTATTAAGATACGCTTTTTTATAATTGACCTATTAGCACGCCGAAGAGCCTGAGCAAAAATATGTGAAACAACATGAGAAGTATCTGTTTGTAAAGCCGCACTTTTAAGAGCACTTTTTTTAATGTTCGAATGTACTTTACGCGAGCAAGGAGCCAAAGAAGTATCAATATAGGCATGCTCTCCATTTGAGATATTTGATTCTACAGAAAGCTTATCAAGTGTCTTTTTACTATTTCTACCACTAACAGATAATTGTTGTCCTTTTTCTCTTTTTGTAACTATAGCTGATGCATCATTATTTTGCGACAGTATAGACTCTTGTATATTTTCGTTATTGTTATCTTTACCTATAAGATCCCACCCCATAACCGAAGAAAGCAACTCTTTTTCAGCAGTTAAATATTCCTCTTCAATGGTCATAATAGCACTTTGCAAAGCTTGTCTTTGTGCATCTGCCATTTTTTTTGGCATTTTTATTTCTAAAAATTTATTCTCTAATATTTCAAAGGCTTGTTTATAAATCCGCTCGCGTAATTGTGGTGTAATATTATTTTGTGCATCAATTTTCTTTTTTAAAATCCCAACGAAATCTACCATATTTTATATAGTCTTTCTCAAATTTAAGAAAAAATTTTAGTTCACAAAAGCTTAAACTGTTTGCAGTTTCTTTTCCTGAATCTTTCAAATTGATTATAATTTACATTGGCACAAGATAGTGTAGCAGTTTTAAAACGCATAAAAAATATTAATTTACATCCTTTTTCGCATATATGAATCTTTACTCTCGCTACAAAATAGAAAACATATAGGATTAAAGCCAATATTGAAACTTATAAACAACAATTAATCTGCGAAAGGATCAGTCATAAGGATTGTATTTTTACGCTCAGGGCCAGTTGACAATAAAGCTACGGGTACACCTATCAATTCCTCAATATAGCGTATATATTTTATAGCCTGCACCGGTAATTCCGCCCAGCTTTTTGCACATGCTGTCGTTTCCTTCCAGCCCTTTAATGTTTCATAAATTGGCTTCACATAAACTTGTGCTTCCACAGAAGATGGTAAATAATCAATTTTTTTTCCATCAAGTTCATACCCCACACAAATTTTAATTTCGTCTAAACCATCCAGAACGTCGAGCTTTGTCAGTGCAATACCATGAATGCCGCAAATACCTACCGTCTGGCGTACTAAAACAGCATCAAACCAACCGCATCGACGTTTTCGACCAGTCACGACACCAAATTCATTCCCATGCATCCCAAGAAATTCACCAACGTCATTTATCTGCTCTGTTGGGAATGGTCCCTCTCCCACACGCGTTGTATAAGCCTTTGTAATACCTAAAACATAATGGATTGAACCAGGCCCCATACCTGAACCCACAGCGGCTTGCCCAGAAATTGTGTTAGACGATGTCACATAAGGATAAGTTCCAAAGTCATTATCTAACGACGCACCTTGTGCACCTTCAAAAAGAATGCGCTTTCCCATTTGACAGTTCTCATTTAAAAGACGCCACGTACAATCCATAAAGGGTATAATTTTATCTGCCACCTGCATTAATTCATCATATAGCGTTTGTGAATTAATCTCTGCAATTCCCATACCACGGCGTAAAGCATTATGATGTTCCAAAAGCCGTTCGATCTTAGCCATAAGTGTATCAGCTTCAGCCAAATCCATCACACGGATAGATCGACGGCCTACTTTATCTTCATAAGCAGGACCAATACCACGCTTTGTCGTGCCAATTGACAAACTTGAAATATTATTTTCTCTCACCGTATCAAGATCACGGTGTATAGAAAGAATTAAAGGAGCATTTTCAGCAATGCGCAAAATTTCTGGTGTAATCTTCACACCCTGAGAGCACAACTTTTTTAATTCCATAACAAAATGGTGGGGATCAACCACAACACCATTACCGATAATTGACAACTTTCCACGAATCAAACCTGATGGTAAAAGTGATAATTTATAATTCACCCCATCAATAACCAATGTATGACCTGCATTATGCCCTCCTTGATATCGGACAATAATATCAGCACGTTCTGACAACCAATCTACAATTTTACCTTTGCCTTCATCACCCCATTGTGTGCCGACCACTACTACATTGGCCATAATTTTCTCCGTCGTGTTTGGTGAAACAACGTCAGCATTCCAAAATAAGGAGCTTCTTATAGCGAAACCCTATAAAAAGCGCGACTTTTCATTTCAACCTTTTGCCGATCGTATATTATTAAGCCACAAATTCCTCGACAATCAAGATAAATCACACCATAAGTACCAACTTTTAGCTCATTTTTTCTGATCTTTCCAATATATAGCGAATAACTAATGTGTACATTCGGACCCTTAAAACCTCAACAATAAATGGTTTGTATAATTTATCTGATGTAAATACACAAAGTATCACATAAGCCTTTTTATTTTATTTTCTGAAAAAATAGAATTATGAAAACAATAAAGGTTACTTAAAGATGAGCTTTTTCAACTTGAAATGCCCATTCAAGCCAAGCTGTTAATAACTTAAGATCAGAAGTTTCAATTGTTGCACCAGTCCAAATCCGAAACCCTGGAGGAGCGTCCCGATAAGCACCAATATCATAAGCAACACTAGCTCTTTCAAGACGGGTCACAATTGCTTCTATAAAAGACCTCTTCTTTTCAATATTCAGATCAGCAATAATTGGATCCACAATTGTTAAACAAACAGATGTATTAGAACGTGTCTGAGGAACCTTTGCTAAATGTTCTAACCAAAGTGTTCTACGGACAAAACTATCAAGAACAGCAAAGTTTTCATCAGCGCGCATTATTAACGCTTGCAAACCACCTAAAGACTTTGCCCACTTTAATGCATCAAGATAATCCTCAACGCACAACAAAGAAGGTGTATTAATCGTCTCACCATTAAAAATACCTTCGTTTAACTTTCCGTCTTTTATCATGCGAAAAATTTTAGGCAAAGGCCAAGCTGGAACGTAATGCTCAAGCCGTCTAACAGCACGAGGACTTAAAATCAACATACCATGAGCCGCTTCACCACCTAAAACTTTTTGCCATGAAAAAGTAACAACATCTAATTTTGAAAAATCAAGATCTTGTGCAAAAACTGCTGATGTTGCGTCACAAATTGTTAATCCTTTACGCTTCTTTGGAATGAAATGTGCATTAGGAACACGCACACCTGAAGTGGTCCCATTCCACGTGAATACAACATCACGATCAAAATCAATTTGTGTTAAGTCTGGCAATTCACCATAAGGTGCTTCCAACCGACGCACATCAGAAAGTTTTAATTGCTCAACAACATCGGTAATCCAACCTGAACCAAAGCTTTCCCAAGCCACCATGTCAACACCTCGTTCCCCCAATAAAGACCATAGAGCCATTTCAACAGCACCTGTATCCGAGGCAGGAACAATACCAACACGATAATCAGAAGGAACTTTAAGGATATCACGAGTTAAACTAATAACTTCAGCAAGTTTTAATTTGCTCATTTGGGCGCGATGCGAACGCCCAAGCAATGCATTTTCAAGAACCTCAACACTCCACCCAGGCCGCTTACTACAAGGACCCGAAGAAAAATGAGGATTATTTGGACGAGAACAGGGTTCCTTCAACAATATCATTATTCTATTCCGATAAAAAGTTCACTTTTCGTTGAAGAAAATCACTTACTGAAACGTTACTCTTAACAACTTAGTTATGTAAACATAAAAATATTTTTCATTTTATTGTATAAAATTAAGTATAAAAAGCTATTATGGATAACACTTCAATCAAGAAAACCTCTAATTAAATCCTTAAGGGGAATTGTTCTTCATTTACACCAAAAGAAGATAGTATTCTGAACACAACACACCCAATCTACCATAAAATACTTATCAAATTAATTTTACAAAAGAATAATCATAATATCTGAAATATAAAGATAAACTTATAAAAATTGATTATTTTTATTTTGACGGCTAGACAGCGAGGATTTTAATGTTATAACCGCACACGTTTCATATATTTATTGAAACGTGCCCAGATAGCTCAGTTGGTAGAGCAGCGGACTGAAAATCCGCGTGTCCGTGGTTCGAATCCGCGTCTGGGCACCACATAATCGTCGACGTACCATTTATCACCAGCATCCCCTTTGTCGCCTCCACCCCTGTTTTGAAATTTGAAATATCCACATTGGTCAACGTGACTGTCCCTGAACTATCCATCTCCACCCTCGTACCCTGATTTCCACCCCCTCCCGTAATCCCCCCTCTAAGCATCTCCAACTTTCCATCCCCTGTTACCTTTGCCCCTGTTGTGACATTCTTCAACGTCACTTTAGTCAATTCCAACGTCCCACTTGATACCTCAGCCCCTGTTACTGTCGTTCCCCCATTTCCATTAACAGTCAGATTCATCACATCAGCCTTCCCTAAGCCTTCCATCTTAATCCCCGTACTCTTTCCCGTAATATTTATAATTCCCTCTCCTCTTATATTAGCCGTCCCACTACTCTTAATCTTTATCGCTTCTGTCACCCTCTCAAAATTAACTGTCGTTCCCTTCCTCATCTCCACCTCTCCCCCTGTTTCACTCACCTCTATCCCCGTTACCTTAGTCGTAGCTCCCACACCCCCACTAATAATCAGACTCCCCCCATTACTCCCCACCCTCTTATCAAAAACGACCTTTCCCCCCTTCTTCACCTCAATCATAACCCTCCCCCCATTCTCCTTTCTCTCAATCGCATCCTTCAACCTAAACGTCCCCCCATTTACCGTAATCACAGACCCTGAACCATCAACCTCCATCACCTTTTTCACATTTGTAATACTAACCTTCTCCTTCAACGTCAGCGTCCCCCCCTGTTCCACTCTAATCGCCGATTTATCACTATTATTACTCTTATCTGTAACCGTCAGCAGATTATCTCCTATCGTAATATCTGTATCCGGCCCTATTATCTTCACAGCCTCCTCACCAGGTTCGCTATTCATATCTATTGTTCTCACACCAGTCAGCATCCTTGTCTTAATCTCACTGCCACACTCGATCCTCCCACTAGGATTATCCCACCCCTGCAACGCACTACCATCACCAGCCTTACCATTACAATTACCCATATTCGTCTTTAATTGTTGAGCATATACTTTTTGAGATGTAATAAGAGCCAACCCAGCCACAATAGCCGTTGAGAGGACACATAAACAAACATGATGTTTTAAGACACGACGCATAACCATAACCCTACATCCTCTTTAAACCAATCCGATTAAAAGAGACAAACTGTTCATAAAAAAAGATAAAAACAAAATCATTCCTGAACGGCTTACCACAAACCTAAACGCCCCCCCTTAAACCCCCTTACAAAAAAACATAAAACATTAACAAAAGGCTCTCTAATAAATGCGCCAAAACACAAAGCCTAAAACAAAAAGACTACACCATCAAACCATCCGCCTGTCCGTTATCATTACCAATGATCATCACCTTGACTGCGGTAAGATTTGCACCTTTTCCTTCGACTTTGATGAATTTTGTAGAGTTAGCACCCCTCTTTACCCTTCTATCACCCCCATAGTTCATAATAACGCCATTGAGCACGACCTTCCCCGTTGAAAGACTGACAGCATGCTCTCCTTTAAACTCAATTTCCCCCTTCTTCATCCAGAATTCACCATTCAACACAGTAACCCCATTTTTGATATTAGAAAAGACCGCACTTTCTAACATCACCCGCCCCCCATTTTCCACATGAACCCCTTGTACATGACCATTTCCCTCGATTTTAATGCCCGTCCCCCTAATATCTGCTGTATTTAGAGCATTTCCTTTTGCCTCGACCTTTAAGAAAGTACTCTTGTCATTATCTCCTGTATACTTCATAGCGACATTAGTTAACAAAGCATGGCCCCGATTAAGATAGACAGCATGCTCTCCTTTAAAAGTCATCTCCCCACCCAGTACCTGTACAGCACCCTCTTTAATGGTCATCCCATTGTAAACATCAGTATAAGTTGGCTTCATCAATACAACCCGTCCACCCCTTATTACATGCAAGCCCTGCCCATGACCATTTCCGTTGATTGTTAGATTTGCTGCAACGACTGCGGCCTTCTTTTTAGAAAGGATCGTTTCCACAGCATTTGTAGTAGTATCCTCTCCGGTAATTTTGATGAAGTCAGCCGTAGGACTATTTCCTTGATAAGTCATTTTGACCACCATTAAAGCAACCTGACCCTGGATAAGATCGATGCCGTGCTTTCCATCAAAGCTTATCTCCCCACCTTCCATACGCACAACCCCCTCTGTAACAGTCATACCATTTTTGACATTGGTAAAGGTTGTATTTTTCAAGACAACCTTTCCGTCCTTTATGACCTTTAAGCCCAGCCCTTTACTTACATTTCCTGAAGTGGAAATTGTTACATTTTCTGCCAAAACTGTTCCCCCTTCGACCCTCATGAAGTTAGCAGTCTTATCACTGCCCGCATAAGTCATATTGACGCTCTTTAAAACAACATTACCCTTTGCAAGATTGATCCCGTAATCTCCTTTAAAAGCAATACCTCCTTTGTCCATAATCACATTCCCCTCTGTAACAATTATACCATTTTTGACATCGGTAAAGTATGTCTCTTTCAACCACGCCGCTCCACTACTTGTTGTCACTTGTACCCCCATTGCTACCCCTGAAACATTCACCCCCTTCATTATTACTTTTCCTCCATACCCCACTTCTACCCCCGTTCCAGTGTTACTAATACCAGATCCTGTAATGGTGAGCTCATTTAACAGGGCATGCCCTAGAACAAGATTGATACCGTAGTCTCCATTAAAAGCAATAGATCCCCGGTTCATCACCAGATTCCCACTTGTCATCCGTATTCCCATTCCAACCTTTGAAATCTCCACCCCCCTCATCATTACTTCTCCTGAGTTACTCACCCCCATCCCTATACTCTTACGACCTTGTCCTGTAATATTGAAACTACTTAACAAAGCCTGTCCCCCACTGAGATAAATGCCGTGCCCTTCTTTAAAAGTAATGCCTCCTTTTTCCATACGTATGGTACTCCTTCCCTCAACAGTCATACCATTTTTGACATTGGTAAAGGTTGTATTTTTCAACCACACTGCTCCCCCCTTTATGACCTTTAAGCCCTGCCCCTTGTCATTTCCATTGATAGTCACACCCAATGCCAAAACTGTTCCCCCTTCAACATTGATGAAGTTAGCAGTCTTATCACTGCCCGTATAAGTCATGCTGACACCCCTTAAATCAACATTCCCCTGCTTGAGATGAATGCCGTGCTCTCCATCAAACTCTATTGATCCTTTTTCCATGTACACATCCCCGTTTTCGATATTCATCCCTTTTGCAACATTTCCCAAATGCGTCTCTTTCAACCACGCCTCTCCCCTCATCACCTCTACCCCCGTTCCAACCTCTGAAATATGTACATTCTCCAACCACACCTTCCCCCCTCTGCATATACTCCCGTACCTTTCTTTTCTTCTCCCGTAATCGTTACATCCATCAAACTAGCATTCACCGATCCCTCCATATACACCCCATACCCATCTCCCTTTTCAAACTGAATCTCTGTCTTACCCTTCACCATCAACATCCCATCCCCTATCATAACGATCCCCTTCTCTACCTCTTTTATCGATCCCCCTGTGATCGTCACCGCTCCACCCATTGCAGTTACCCCCATTTGTACATTTGAAATATCCACATCGGTCATCGTCCCCGAGCTCTCCATTATTACCCCAGTACTCCCATCTCCCCCAGTTCCCCTAATCGTCACCTTTGTCAAAGTAGCACTCTTTACCTTCTCTTCCACATATACTCCAGCTCCATCCCCTATAAAATGAATTGTCGTCCCATCCCTCACCGTCAGATCTCCTGCCAACACCCTTATCCCCATTCCAACCTCTTTTATTGACCCCCCACTAACCATCACCCTTCCACCCTTCGCATATACCCCGTACCCTGCTTTCCCTCCCGTAATCACCGTCCCCATCAAAGTAGCACTCTGCACCTTCTCTCCCACATACACCCCATACCCATTCCTAAACTGAATCTCTGTTTTCTCCTCCACCTTGAGCATCCCATTCCCTAACATAGCTATCCCCGTTTGCACCTCTTTTATCGACCCTCCTGTGATTGTCAGATTCCCTGCCTTCACCTCCACCCCCATTTGTACATTTGAAATATTCACCTTATCCATCGTCATCATTTTCCCCATCGCCCACACCCCGTACCCACTTCCATCTCCCGTAATCTGCGTCCCCATCAAACGAGCACTCTTCACTTTATCTCCCACATACACCCCATACCCTGCCTTAAAACTAATCGTCCCCTCCTTTATCTCTAACATCTCACCCTCTAACATATTCACCCCCATTACGACCCCTGAAATACCCACCTTATCCAACATCAATGTCATCTTTTCCGAACTATTTGCCCATACCCCTGTACCACTTCCCTGATCACCTCCCGTAATCCTCACATCCGTCAAACGAACACTCTTCACCGATGCTCCCACCTTCACCCCATAGTCCCCCGTAAAATTAATTGTCGAATTTCCACTCTCCCCAAGCACCTCTAACGTCCCACTTTCCACCTCTATCCCCGTTTGCACCCCTGAAATATCCACCTTATCCATCGTCACCTCTCCCCTCATCACATATACCCCCTTCTCAACCCCTGAAATACGTACATCCTTCATTGTCCCCGAGCTCCCCGCCATTATCACCCCAATCCCCGTATTTGACCCATTACTTCCCTCTCCCTTAATCGTTACCTCTGTCAACTCAGCCGTCGCTGTTCCTCCCCACACACCCACCCCGGTTCCATTCTCCGTAACCGTAATCACCGTCCCATCCTTTATCTCCAACTCCCCTGCCATCACCCTTACCCCCATTTGTACATTTGTTATCGACCCCCCTGTGATCATCATCGTTTTGCCCCCCGCATACACCCCCGTACCCTTTCCTTCTCCCACAATCGTCACCCTTGTTAACTCAGTACTTGTCACCGATGCTCCCACTTTCACCCCATAAGTTTTCGCAAAATTAATTGTCGTCCCCTCCCTTATCACCAACTTCCCACTTCCCGCATATACCCCCATTGCTACCCCCGAAATATCCACCTTATCCATCGTCATCGTTTTCCCCGCCATTATCACCCCAATCCCCGTACTTGACCCATCACTTCCATTTCCCTCTCCCATAATCTTCGTCCCTGTCAAACTAACCGTCACATCCCCCCACACACCCACCCCATGCGTCCCCTTAAACTCAATCCTCGTCCCATCCTCCACCGTCAACGTCCCCTTCCCCGCCATATCTATCCCCGTTAGCACATTTGTTATCGACCCTCCCTTCACTGTCAGATCCCCTGCCTTCACTTCTACCCCCGTACCCGTGCCATTTCCATCATTTCCCCTAATCGTCACATTTGTCAAAGTAGCACTCGTCACCGATCCTCCCACCTTCACCCCATGCGTCCCCTTAAACTCAATCCTCGTCCCATCCTCCACCTTTAACGTCCCACTTCCAGACATATCTATCCCCGTTAGCACATTTGTTATCGACCCTCCCTTCACTGTCAGATTCCCTCCCTCTGCATGTACCCCCGTACCCGTGCCATCTCCCCCAGTTCCCCTAATCGTCACCCCTGTCAAAGTAGCACTCTGCACCGTTGCTCCCACCTTCACCCCATGTGTCCCTTTAAAACTAATCCTCGTCCCATCCTCCACCTTTAACGTCCCCTTCCCCGCCATATCTATCCCCGTTTGCACCTCTCTTATCCACCCCCCTGTCACCGTCACCTTCCCCCCCTCTGCATGTACCCCCGTACCCGTACCCTTTCCATCTCCCCTAATCATCACCCCTGTCAAAGTAGCACTTGTCACCGATCCTCCCACCTTCACCCCATGCGTCCCCTTAAACTCAATCCTCGTCCCATCCTCCACCGTCAACGTCCCACTTCCCGCCATATCTATCCCCATTTGCACATTTGTTATCGACCCTCCCTTCACTGTCAGATTCCCTCCCTCTGCATGTACCCCCGTACCCGTGCCATCTCCCCCAGTTCCCCTAATCGTCACCTTTGTCAAAGTAGCACTCGTCACCTTCTCTCCCACTCTCACCCCATACCCATTCTCCTTAAACTGAATCTCTGTCCCACTCACCGTCAACGTTCCAGTTCCTGTCATATCTATCCCCTTCTCCACCTCTCTTATCCACCCTCCTGTGATTGTCACCGTTCCACCAGTCGCATTCACCCCCACTTGTACCTTTGAAATCTCCACCATATTCATCGTCACACTTCCCGTCCCCATCGCAGTTACCCCCGTACCCTGACTACTTCCACTTCCCATAATCTTCACATTTGTCAACTCAGCCGTCACATTATTTTGTATCTTCACCCCATATCCATCCGTAAAACTAATTGTCGTCCCCCCATCCATCACCAATTTCTTACCCCCCTCCATATTTATCCCCCACTTCACCCCTTTTATCGACCCCCCTGTGATCGTCAGATCCCCTGCCTTCACCTCTACCCCCAATCGTACATTTGAAATATCCACACTGCTCATCGTCACCTTTTTCCCCTCCGCATATACCCCCTTACCCGTATCCTGACTCCCTCCCGTAATCTTCACCTTTGTCAACTCAGCACTTGTCGCCGTCCCCGACACCTTCACCCCATACCCATTCCCCGTAAACTCAACCGTCCCCATATTCATCACCAACTGCCCTGCCACCGCATCCACCCCCGTTTGTACCTGTGAAATATTGACACTGGTCAACGTCATCGTCCCCGAGCTCCTCATCTCCACCCCCGTTCCACTTCCCGTAATCTTCACCTCTGTCAATTTAGCCGTCGCATTATCCCTCACATACACCCCATGCGCCCCCGTAAACTCAATCGACCCTTCTGTCATCTCCAACCTCCCATTCCCCTGCACCCACACCCCCCGACTCCCTCCCGTAATCTTCACCTTTGTCAATTTAGCCGTCCCACTCCCCTCCATCCACACCCCCGTCCCATTCTCTCCCGTAATCGTCGTCCCCGTCATAGTAGCATTCCCTCCTGTTACCTTCACCCCATAGGTCTTCCCTTCAATCGACCCTTCTGTTACCTTCAGTATCCCCTTTATCGCCTCCACCCCTGTTTGCACCCCTGAAACATTCACCGTATTCAACGTGACTGTCCCCGAGCTATCCATCTTCACCCCCGTACTCCTACTCACAGCTCTCCCACTTCCCGTAATTGATCCCCCCGTCATAGTAGCACTCCCTCCTGTTATATTAAGCCCCGTCCCATACATCCCCGTAACCGTAATCTTCACCCTTGTCAAATCAGCCGTCGCACTTCCCGACACCTTCACCCCCGTCCCACCATCTGTAACCGTAATCGTCGACGTACCATTTATCACTAACTGCCCATTTATCGCCTCCACCCCCGTCATGACCTGTGAAATACCCACACTGGTCAACGTGACTGTCCCCGAGCTCTCCATCTTCACCCCCGTCCCCGTACTCACAGCTCCCCCACTTCCCGTAATCTCTCCCCCCATCATAGTAGCACTCCCTCCTGTTATATTAAGCCCCGTCCCACCATCTGTAACTGTAATCGTCGACGTACCATTTATCACCAACTGCCCATTCTTCGCCTCCACCCCTTTTGCAAATTCCGAAATCTTCACACTGGTCAACGTGACTGTCCCTGAGCTATCCATCTCCACCCCCATCCCACTTCCCCCTCCCGTAATCGTCCCCTCAAGCACCTTCAGCGTCCCACTCCCTGTTACCTTTGCCCCTGTTGTGACCTGCATCAACGTCACTTTAGTCAATTCCAACGTCCCACTTGATACCTCAGCCCCTGTTACTGTCGCTCCCCTACTCCCATTAATAGTCAGACTCATCACATCAGCCTTCCCTGAGCCCTCCATCTTAATCCCCGTACTCTTTCCCGTAATATTTATAATTCCCTCTCCTCTTATATTAGCCGTCCCACTACTCTTAATCTTTATCGCTTCTGTCACCCTCTCAAAATTAACTGTCGTTCCCTTCCTCACCTCCACCTCTCCCCCTGTTCCACTCACCTCTATCCCCGTTACCGTAGTCATAGCTCCCATACCCCCGCTAATAGTCAGATCACCCCCATTACGCCCCACCGCCCTCTTATCAAAAACAATCCTCCCCTCATCCTTCACCTCAATCATAACCCTCCCCCCATCCTTCCTTGCCCCAATCTTATCCTTCAACCTAAACGTCCCCCCATTTACCGTAATCACAGATCCTTTCCCCTCAACCTCCATCACCTTCTGCACATCTGTAATACTAACCTTATCCTTCAACGTCAGCCTCGCCCCCTGTTCCACTCTAATCGCCGATTTATCACTACTCTTACTATCCGTAACCGTCAGCAGATTATCTCCTATCGTAATATTCGCCTCCGACCCCGTTATCTTCACAGCCTCCTCACCCTCATCAGGGTCACTCATATCTATTGTTCTCTCACCCTCCAGCGTCCTTGTCCCACTGCTACTGTTACACACAATCTTCCCCTCCTTCTCATCATGATGCCTCGCTAAAACCTCACTACTCTGAACCCAACCCCCACAATTCTGTGCTTGAGCATATACTTTTTGAGATGTAATAAGAGCCAACCCAGCCACAATAGCCGTTGAGAGGACACATAAACAAACATGATGTTTTAAGACACGACGCATAACCATAACCCTACATCCTCTTTAAACCAATCCGATTAAAAGAGACAAACTGTTCATAAAAAAAGATAAAAACAAAATCATTCCTGAACGGCTTACCACAAACCTAAACGCCCCCCCTTAAACCCCCTTACAAAAAAACATAAAACATTAACAAAAGGCTCTCTAATAAATGCGCCAAAACACAAAGCCTAAAACAAAAAGACTACACCATCAAACCATCCGCCTGTCCGTTATCATTACCAATGATCATCACCTTGACTGCGGTAAGATTTGCACCTTTTCCTTCGACTTTGATGAATTTTGTAGAGTTAGCACCCCTCTTTACCCTTCTATCACCCCCATAGTTCATAATAACGCCATTGAGCACGACCTTCCCCGTTGAAAGACTGACAGCATGCTCTCCTTTAAACTCAATTTCCCCCTTCTTCATCCAGAATTCACCATTCAACACAGTAACCCCATTTTTGATATTAGAAAAGACCGCACTTTCTAACATCACCCGCCCCCCATTTTCCACATGAACCCCTTGTACATGACCATTTCCCTCGATTTTAATGCCCGTCCCCCTAATATCTGCTGTATTTAGAGCATTTCCTTTTGCCTCGACCTTTAAGAAAGTACTCTTGTCATTATCTCCTGTATACTTCATAGCGACATTAGTTAACAAAGCATGGCCCCGATTAAGATAGACAGCATGCTCTCCTTTAAAAGTCATCTCCCCACCCAGTACCTGTACAGCACCCTCTTTAATGGTCATCCCATTGTAAACATCAGTATAAGTTGGCTTCATCAATACAACCCGTCCACCCCTTATTACATGCAAGCCCTGCCCATGACCATTTCCGTTGATTGTTAGATTTGCTGCAACGACTGCGGCCTTCTTTTTAGAAAGGATCGTTTCCACAGCATTTGTAGTAGTATCCTCTCCGGTAATTTTGATGAAGTCAGCCGTAGGACTATTTCCTTGATAAGTCATTTTGACCACCATTAAAGCAACCTGACCCTGGATAAGATCGATGCCGTGCTTTCCATCAAAGCTTATCTCCCCACCTTCCATACGCACAACCCCCTCTGTAACAGTCATACCATTTTTGACATTGGTAAAGGTTGTATTTTTCAAGACAACCTTTCCGTCCTTTATGACCTTTAAGCCCAGCCCTTTACTTACATTTCCTGAAGTGGAAATTGTTACATTTTCTGCCAAAACTGTTCCCCCTTCGACCCTCATGAAGTTAGCAGTCTTATCACTGCCCGCATAAGTCATATTGACGCTCTTTAAAACAACATTACCCTTTGCAAGATTGATCCCGTAATCTCCTTTAAAAGCAATACCTCCTTTGTCCATAATCACATTCCCCTCTGTAACAATTATACCATTTTTGACATCGGTAAAGTATGTCTCTTTCAACCACGCCGCTCCACTACTTGTTGTCACTTGTACCCCCATTGCTACCCCTGAAACATTCACCCCCTTCATTATTACTTTTCCTCCATACCCCACTTCTACCCCCGTTCCAGTGTTACTAATACCAGATCCTGTAATGGTGAGCTCATTTAACAGGGCATGCCCTAGAACAAGATTGATACCGTAGTCTCCATTAAAAGCAATAGATCCCCGGTTCATCACCAGATTCCCACTTGTCATCCGTATTCCCATTCCAACCTTTGAAATCTCCACCCCCCTCATCATTACTTCTCCTGAGTTACTCACCCCCATCCCTATACTCTTACGACCTTGTCCTGTAATATTGAAACTACTTAACAAAGCCTGTCCCCCACTGAGATAAATGCCGTGCCCTTCTTTAAAAGTAATGCCTCCTTTTTCCATACGTATGGTACTCCTTCCCTCAACAGTCATACCATTTTTGACATTGGTAAAGGTTGTATTTTTCAACCACACTGCTCCCCCCTTTATGACCTTTAAGCCCTGCCCCTTGTCATTTCCTGTGATTGTTACATTTTCTGCCAAAACTGTTCCCCCTTCAACATTGATGAAGTTAGCAGTCTTATCACTGCCCGTATAAGTCATATTAACACCCCTTAAAGCAGCATTCCCCCTTGCAAGATTGATCCCGTAATCTCCATCAAAGCTCATCTCCCCACCTTCCATAAACACATCCCCGTTTTCGATATTCATCCCTTTTGCAACATTTCCCAAATGCGTCTCTTTCAACCATGCCTCTCCCCTCATCACCTCTACCCCCGTTCCAACCTCTGAAATATGTACATTCTCCAACATCACCTTCCCCTCCTCCATCATCACCCCCTTACCCTGCTTTTTCTCTCCTATAATCTGCGTCCCTGTCAAACGAGCATTCACCGATCCCTCCATATATACTCCAGCCCCAGTCCCATCCCCCTTAAACTCAATCTTCGTCCTATCTTTCACCATCAACATCCCATCCCCTATCATAACGATCCCCTTCTCCACCTCTTTTATCGTTCCCCCACTAACCATCACCTTTTTCCCCTCCGCATATACCCCCATACCAACCTGTGAAATATCCACATTGGTCATCGTCATCTTTTCCCCCTCCATCCATACCCCCATACCACTTCTCCCTCCTGTAATCGTTACCTCTGTCAACTCAGTACTCTTCACCAATTTCCCCACCTTCACCCCATACCCATCCCCCATAAAGTGAATTGTCGTCCCACCCTTCACCGTCAGATCCCCTGCCAACACCTCCACCCCCTTCCAAACCCCTTTTATCGACCCTCCCTTCACCGTCACCCTTCCTTCCCCCCCCGCATATACCCCGTACCCTGCTTTCCCTCCCGTAATCACCGTCCCCGTCAACTCAGCACTCTTTACCGATCCCCTCACATACACCCCATACCCCCGCGTAAAATTAATTGTCGTATTATCCTTCACTTCCAACGTCCCCTTTCCCATCATAACGATCCCCGTTTGCACCTCTTTTATCGATCCTCCACTAACCATCACCGTTCCCCCACTCACATATACCCCGTACCCTGCTTTCCCTCCCGTAATCACCGTCCCCATCAAAGTAGCACTCTTCACTTCTTTCCCTACATACACCCCATACCCCCGCGTAAAACTAATTGTCGTATTATCCTCCACCTTGAGCATCCCATTCCCTAACATAGCTATCCCCGTTTGCACCTCTTTTATCGACCCTCCTGTGATTGTCAGATTCCCTGCCTTCACCTCCACCCCCATTTGTACATTTGAAATATTCACCTTATCCATCGTCATCATTTTCCCCATCGCCCACACCCCGTACCCACTTCCATCTCCCGTAATCTGCGTCCCCATCAAACGAGCACTCTTCACTTTATCTCCCACTCTCACCCCATACCCTGCCTTAAAACTAATCGTCCCCTCCTTTATCTCTAACATCTCACCCTCTAACATATTCACCCCCATTACGACCCCTGAAATACCCACCTTATCCAACATCAATGTCATCTTTTCCGAACTATTTGCCCATACCCCTGTACCACTTCCCTGATCACCTCCCGTAATCCTCACATCCGTCAAACGAACACTCTTCACCGATGCTCCCACCTTCACCCCATACCCATCCCCCGTAAAATTAATCGTCGAATTTCCACTCACCCCAAGCACCTCTAACGTCCCACTTTCCACTTCTATCCCCGTTTGCACCCCTGAAATATCCACCTTATCCATCATCACCTCTCCCCTCATCACATATACCCCCTTTCCAACCCCTGAAATATCCACCTTCTCCATCGTCATCATTTTCCCCGCCATTATCACCCCAATCCCCGTATTTGACCCATTACTTCCCCCTCCCATAATCTTCGTCCCTGTCAAACTAACCGTCACATCCCCCCACACGCCTATCCCATGTGTCCCTTTAAAACTAATCCTCGTCCCATCCTCCACCTTCAACTCCCCACTTCCAGACATATCTATCCCCATTTGTACATTTGTTATCTCCCCTCCCTTCACTGTCAGATTCCCCCCCTCCATCCACACCCCCGTACCCTTTCCTTCTCCCCTAATCGTCACCCCTGTCAAAGTAGTACTTGTCACCGCTGTTCCCACCTTCACCCCGTGCGTCCCCTTAAACTCAATCCTCGTCCCATCCTCCACCTTTAACGTCCCACTTCCTGACATAGCTATCCCCATTTGTACATTTGTTATCTCCCCTCCTGTCACCGTCAGATCCCCTGCCTTCACTTCTACCCCCGTACCTTTTCCATCATTTCCCCTAATCGTCACCCCTGTCAACTGAGTACTCTGCACCGATCCTCCCACCTTCACCCCATGCGTCCCCTTAAACTCAATCCTCGTCCCATCCTCCACCGTCAACGTCCCACTTCCCGCCATATCTATCCCCGTTAGCACATTTGTTATCGACCCTCCCTTCACTGTCAGATTCCCCCCCTCCATCCACACCCCCGTACCCTTTCCTTCTCCCCTAATCGTCACCCCTGTCAAAGTAGTACTTGTCACCGCTGTTCCCACCTTCACCCCGTGCGTCCCCTTAAACTCAATCCTCGTCCCATCCTCCACCTTTAACGTCCCACTTCCTGACATATCTATCCCCATTTGTACATTTGTTATCTCCCCTCCTGTCACCGTCAGATCCCCTGCCTTCACTTCTACCCCCGTACCTTTTCCATCATCTCCCCTAATCGTCACCCCTGTCAAAGTAGCACTCTGCACCGTTGCTCCCACCTTCACCCCGGTTCCATCCCCCGTAAAACTAATTGTCGTATTATCCTCCACCGTCAACGTCCCACTTCCCGCCATATCTATCCCCGTTAGCACATTTGTTATCGACCCCCCTGTCATCGTCACCTTCCCCCCCTCCATCCACACCCCCGTACCCTTTCCCCCTCCCTTAATCTGCGTCCCTGTCAACTCAGCACTCTTCACAGATCCGCCCACCTTCACCCCCGTCCCCCCATTTGTAACCGTAATCGACCCCATATTCACCACCAACTCGCCTGCCACCGCATCCACCCCCATTTTAACCTTTGAAATCTCCACCATATTCAACGTGACTTTCCTCGCAGTCCCCGCATATACCCCCGTACCACCCCCTCCTTTAATCTTCACCTTTGTCAACTCAGCACTTGTCGCCATCCCCGACACATACACCCCCTGACTCCCTCCCGTAATCTCTCCCATATTCATCTCAAACTTTCCCCCCGTCGCATACACCCCATAGGTCTTCCCCGTAATCGTCACCTCTGTCAATTTAGCCGTCGCATTATCCCTCACATACACCCCATGCGCCCCCGTAAACTCAATCGACCCTTCTGTCATCTCCAACCTCCCATTCCCCTGCACCCACACCCCCCGACTCCCTCCCGTAACCGTCACCCCTGTCAATTTAGCCGTCCCACTCCCCTCCATCCACACCCCCGTCCCATTCTCTCCCGTAATCGTCGTCCCCGTCATAGTAGCATTCCCTCCTGTTACCTTCACCCCATAGGTCTTCCCTTCAATCGACCCTTCTGTTACCTTCAGTATCCCCTTTGTCACCTCCACCCCCGTCATGACCTGTGAAATACCCACACTGGTCAACGTGACTGTTTGCGAAGTCCCCACCATTACCCCCGTACCCTGATTTCCATCCTTTCCCGTAATTGATCCCCCCGTCATAGTAGCACTCCCTCCTGTTATATTAAGCCCCGTCCCATAACTCCCCTCAACCTTAATCGTCACATCTGTCAAAGTAGCACTCTTCGCTGTCCCCCCCACCTTCACCCCCGTCCCATTCTCCGTAACCGTAATCGTCGACGTACCATTTATCACCAACTGCCCCTTTATCGCCTCCACCCCTGTTTTGAAATTTGAAATATTCACATTGGTCAACGTGACCGTCTCCGAAGTCCCCGCATATACCCCCGTACTCCTACTCCTAGCTCCCCCAGTTCCCGTAATTGATCCCCCCATCATAGTAGCACTCCCTCCCGTTATATTAAGCCCCGTCCCACCATCTGTAACTGTAATCGTCGACGTACCATTTATCACCAACTGCCCATTCTTCGCCTCCACCCCTTTTGCAAATTCCGAAATCTTCACACTGGTCAACGTGACTGTCCCTGAACTATCCATCTCCACCCCCGTACCCGTACCCTTTCCCGTAATCGTCCCCTCAAGCACCTTCAGCGTCCCACCCCCTGTTACCTTTGCCCCTGTTGTGACCTGCATCAACTTCACCATATTCATCATCAACGTCCCATTACTGACCTCAGCCCCTGTTACTGTTGCTCCCCCACTCCCATTAACAGTCAGATTCATCACATCAGCCTTCCCTAAGCCTTCCATCTTAATCCCCGTACTCTTTCCCGTAACATTTATAGTACCCCCTCCACTTACAGTAGCTTCTGCACTACCCTTAATCTTTATCGCTTCTGTCACCCCTGTAAAATCAAGTGTCGTTCCCTTCCTCATCTCCACCTCTCCCCCTGTTTCACTCACCTCTATCCCCGTTACCTTAGTCTTAGCTCCCTCCCCCCCACTAATAGTCAGACTCCCCACCGCCCTCTTATCAAAAACAATCCTCCCCTCATTCTTCACCTCAATCATAACCCTTCCCCCCCCATCCTTCCTTGCCCCAATCTTATCCTTCAACCCAAATGTCCCCCCATTTACCGTAATCACAGACCCTGAACCCTCAACCTCCATTACCTTCTGCACATCTGTAATACTAACATTCTCCTTCAACGTCAGCCTCGCCCCCTGTTCCACCCTAATCGCCGATTTATCACTACTATTACTATCCGTAACCGTCAGCGTATCATCTCCTATCGTAATATCCGCCTTCGACCCCGTTATCTTCACAGCCTCCTCACCATCATCAGGATTACTCATATCTATTTCTCTCACACCCTGCAGCACCCTTGTCCCACTGCTACTGTTACACACAATCTTCCCCTCCCTCTTATCATGATGCATCGCTAACAACCCACCCATATCCTGAACCAAACCCATACAATTCTTCGTCTCCTGTACTTGAGCATATACTTTTTGAGATGTAATAAGAGCCAGCCCAGCCACAATAGCCGTTGAGAGGACACATAAACAAACATGATGTTTTAAGACACGACGCATAACCATAACCCTACATCCTCTTTAAACCAATCCGATTAAAAGAGACAAACTGTTCATAAAAAAAGATAAAAACAAAATCATTCCTGAACGGCTTACCACAAACCTAAACGCCCCCCCTTAAACCCCCTTACAAAAAAACATAAAACATTAACAAAAGGCTCTCTAAAAATGCCCTAAAATACAAAGCCTAAAACAAAAAGACTACACCTATAAAACACAAACCGTAAAACAAACTCGCCTAAAAATTACGCGATAAATCATACACAAAATCAGGTATTTTAAAGATAAACTCATTGTCTGACTCCCCCCCAATGTTCACCTACCGTCCTGAATAACCGAAGATATTTTTTTGCTCATAATTCACAGCATTACGCAAAACCAACCATTTGGCAGTTTTGCATAACAAATGTAGCAATAAATCTAGGTGAAAAATTTCTATCTTGGGAGATATCTTTAGAGTTGGGCTTTATAAATACCAACTATCAAGATTTCTTTTTAATTTGCTGTTATTATAGAACAGCTCATAAATACTACCCTTTTGCAGCTTACCGCTTTCTAAAGATTATAATAGCTGTATCGATCACTTTATAGACAAGCTTCTCACTCAAGTTAGCGATTAACTACTATGGTGCCAACGTTTACATACTCCCCCTAAAACATACAATAATATTACCATATATTGTTTTTTACTATTCACAATAACCCCGGATTAAATATGGCTGCTATTATAAACACAAAAACTTGTCAAAATTCAATTAAGAAAATAACTTAACCTCTTCTCCATCCCAAAAACAGTTCCTTATAATGCGAATTGATCAAAAAAGCTCTATTAATAGAGCTTTTTTCATAACTTAACTTTATAAACATTAGAATTTATAGGCCATACCTATACGGAAATCATTAGCTTTATAACTACGCTCAATTCCATTCTTTGTGAATTTCTGTTTACCAAAACCCGAATAACGATACTCTGTACGCAAAATAGTGTTACCTATCATCGCAAAATCAACACCAACACCAAAAATATAACCAATCATTGTCCTTTTTTCTCCTATTGTATTAATCATTATTTGACCTTGTTCTTCGTTCGATCTCAATAAGATATCTTGAAACTGCGTATAAGAAACACCACCAGCGATATAAGGCATAACACGATCAGCAACAAAACCGATACGTGCCCGCGTAGCACCAACCCATTTCTGTTTTAAAGTATGATTATAAGTTGCAAATTTAATTTTTGGAACAACGTCTTCATTATAAGTATCATAACCAGAAGCAGAAACTATTCCTTCAGAATCTCTCGTTACGTTTTTATTTTTTAACTCTTTATTTTCACCACCATCGTTTATATCAATAGTTTTTATGTCCTTTTTATTAAACAAAACTATATCCGTATCAACACCTAGAATAAAATTATTCCCGAAACTAACATTGGCACCTGCATAAAAACCTCCAACAAACCCTGAAAGTTTAGGCATAAAATCTTTCTTAATTAAAGCCCATTTTTCAACATCACCATTCTTTAAATAACTTGAACTTAGATCAGTTTTACTCGAAAAAACACCAATCTGACCTCCAAGATAAAAACCTGCCCAAGAAAAAACAGGAGTAACAATAACTGATGGCGCAACGGCCATCGATTCTCGAGGAATTGTACCACTTTCTGCTCGTCCCGCAGAAAGTGCAAGAAAAACGTGAAAGTCGACCAGCGCAAATAACCGTTAAAGAAAATCAATTGGTTCAAGCAATAAGAGATATTTTGAAAAAATATGATCTTCTTTAAAGCATAATGAACACAGAAAACGGTTCTGTGGATGAAAACCTATTAACAAGAAAAACTGAAAAACACATAGAGCTTACAGAAAAAAGCTATGTTTTATATACCTGAGAGAATTAGGTTTTTAAAGACACATCATAATGGAGATGCAACCTTAGAACAGGATGCTCTCTTAACATCAAAAACAAACATTCAATGGCAGAAAATTTTTGATGATCTTCTCATCTGTGTCTACAACAATTACCAAAGAAAAAATCCTGATGTTAATTTTCAGAAAGACGTTATTGATATTTTTCATGATCATGATGCGGTTAACCAGCGTATTGCAAGCATCAATTACTATTTGTCTGATTATTTGTTTAAGAACGATTTTGATTATTGTCACATCAAGAGGTGTTGGGAGTTTAGTAGTTTTGAGGATTTTTACTTAATAGTACAAATAAATGGCTCTGTATTCTCTCTCTATAAAGGAGATGAAAATACCATAGGATTTTTTATTCTAAAGTTGTGAATAAAAATTCTCTTTAATGCTTACATCATTTGGAAAATCTTATTCCCTAATCTTAAATAACGTTAGAGTAAACAACATTTAAGTTAAACAATTTTACAAGATTATTTCTGAAAACGTTAAGCTGCATCACATAAATGACGCGGCTTTGTTTTGCTGTTTAAAAGCAGGCGCCCCCGTGCCTGTTATTTACGCTGCTGTAGCAACCTCGACGATATTATCGCCTTCATAAACCTCACAATTTGTTGGAATAGACTACTCGTTTTGTCCTGTGATTTTTGCATTTCCATATGCTTTTCCTCAAACACATCCATTACCAGAAATTTTTGCATTACCATAAACAGAACCATAAATTTTTGCAGAACCAGCAACTTTTGCCCCTGGTTTAATACGAGCTGAACCGGAGACCTCAGAATCCCCATAAATATGTGCATCATTATGAACCCATGCTTTCTTTAAAATACGAGCATTCCCATAAACGTGTCCACAAACAACAGCATCATCACACACGATAGCATTGTCGTAAACTAAAGCTTCACAACACACCAATGTACTACCCCCAACCCAACAATTGTCATCATGAGAAAGATTGTCTTCTTTCTCTATAAAACCACAAAGGTCACCAGCTTTAACATCACCAAAGTCTCTTAATGCATGAATACAATGAAAAGTATACCCTTCAATTTCTTTGATTTCACTTGTAAATTCATATTTTTTCATTTGGATTTTTCCTTATCGTAAAGATGTTTTTGATTGACACCCAAAAGGGCGCCGGGCGCTCAAAAACACGGCGATAAGCCCGTCGTTACACTTTCCCCATAAAGGGTATTGTATGGTGTAACTACACCCGACAAAACCACTATACGCTAGAATATGTATAAAGAAAATTCAGCTTTTAAAAGACATTGGAGAGATTGTTTCGTAACCTATCCGCTTATCGCTAAGTGTTTTTGAAGCACTTGGATATTTGTATAACAAAACTATCTTTTACTATCAAACAAAAAACTCATCACCTGTTACAATTTTCATAGCGATTGCCCTAATTTTTGCATCTGTTCTATTTTCCTTAAATTAGCCCCGTACAGAGTGTTTTATGTTCCCAATGTGTTTGGGGAAATTCATCAAAAAACTTTTAAATCTTTCTCTAAGATGCGTTTCTGTTGATTTAAATGCACATCTAATCCAAAACTGATCAGCACTTTTCTCTATTTTGCTGTCTCAAATGTTTTGCGAAGTTCTTTTTGAAAAGCTTCCAGACGTTCTAACATTACCAACTTCTCCTGTTTCTTGCTTTCTAACTCAGGCTTTTGAAGATCTTTAAGAATACAACTAGCCCTTGTGCGAATACTGTGTTCAGGTTTTTCACAGTAATGATAAAAATCTGCTGTTGATGGCATAAAGGTCGTGTTAATCCTTCTGCTTTTCCTTTCAAGGCACCCTTTGTAGCCGTTTGCAATACCCAGCTGCTTACGCCATCAAGAGCGTAGAAATACGCAAGCGATGTTGATTTTTCGTCTGATCCCAATTGGTTTTTTAAACCGCTTGAAAGGACAAGATACGCTGTTTGGATTTCTTCCTCAGTGGCTTTTTTCTCAAGCTTCTTCAAGGCATCATGGACCAATGAGGTAGCTTTCTTCGCTTCTGCAATCGATGGTTTTTGCCCCGTTTTCCAAAGGAATGGCGGTTCTTTCGTCATCCTCGAATAAAAATTTGTAAACATTATCTGAATTTTTGATATTGGACATGTGCTGTGCAATTCGATAATTGCGTCCACGCTGTTGTTTTGTGTACTCAATGCTTGGTTTTCCATAGTTTTTTCCTTTCTTAAGATCCTCGATCTTCTTTCGTACCCAAATACGCCATGCTGCTGGCCAATCCTTTTTGACGGCGTTGGGGTTAGCGCTTGAACGCCAGTAATCTTTAAAATTTTCAATTTCGGTTCTAACCAGCTCTGGAGGCAAACCCTCTTGAATTGCAAAATCGTAATCAGGTTCGAAATCGTGAGGCAATCGGCATCCTCGTCTATCTCCAGACCGCTTGGTTTTCTTTTCAGTGCTTTTTTGCTGTGAAACGGGTGATTGGTTTTCTGATGAGGGTGTATCGTGATCCAAATGCTGCTCAACAGCATTATCGGTTGTTTCACCTTGAACCGAAACTTCAGTTGCTAAATCTTCCAAAGCATTTTCTTTTTTTGATAACACGATAGTGTTAGTTTTTTTATATATGTTATTGTTATTGTTAATAGCATCAACAAGCATATTGTTAGCATTACTTAAGCATTGCTTAAGCATATCACTAGCATTGTCATCATCACTAATTGCTAATGAATCAGCTAATTTTTTTTGTTTATCCCATCTCGCCTGCGCTGCTTTGGAAGCTCTTTCTGAAAACTTATCTAAATTTTTATTGCTATCATTCAGTTCTTCTTCAACTTGCTGACTCCACAAACGACCGTCTTCTAAACGAATAATATGACCAGTGCTCAGTAAAACATTTAATGCTTTCATAAATGTTTTTACTGAACAAGCAGTATAACGAGCTAAAACCTTCATGTTATTTAAAAGTGGCTCACCAGTGCGCAACATTTCTAGCTGTAATCTTATATAGACGTTGCTTTCAATAGGAGACAAATAAGTCAGATCAAGTATCCACTTGTCTGCAAAAAGCCTTGTCCATGACATTTTAGTTGACATAGCCTTCCCCCTTTTTTTTCTCATTCCGTCTTACAGTGTTTGAAGTTTCGTTGATATCAAGATCAAATGTTGATGAGGCATGCCATAAGCTGCCATCTTCTAAACGAGTGATAAGACCACAGCTAATCAAAGCTTTTAATATCTTTCGAAACGTCTGCACTGAACAGCCACACAAATTTGTTAATTGAGAAACATTGTTTAAAATAGGTGCGCCCTTATTAATCATGAGCGCTACCAATGTTGTATAAACAGCAGTTTCTGCTGCTTTCAAACCTTCAAGCTCTTTTAAAAATTGATTAGGATAAAATTTTACCCAGGGTGATTGAGTGGCCATCACATATCTCCTTCTTTCTTTAAGTATAAAATTGCCCAGCCTGTCTTCGCACTTAAACAAAGACAAGGAATGGTTTGTAAATTAAAGCTCATTTTTAATGAGGACGATCTCACGATACTCGTGTCAATTTATGTGGTATTGTTAACCGAACAATCACAACCCCATTTACCACTAGAAATCTTTGCATTACCGGAAATTTTTGCAATGTCGAAAACAAGTGCATTGCCACAAACTTCTGCATTACCGTAAATCAGCGTATTGCCGTAAACTTGTGCTTTACCGGAAATTATTGCATTATCGAAAATACGTGCATTGCCAGAAACATCTGCACTGCCGTAAACCAGAGCATTATCACAAACCATTGTAGCACCGCCAACCCAAGCCTTGCCGTAAATACAAGCTTTGCCGTAAACATAAGTACGGCCGTAAACGCGTGCACAACCAAAAACCATAGCAGCGTCATAAATTTCTGCGTCACCGTAAACCAAAGCATCATCATAAATCTGAGCATTGTCATAAACCTTAGCATCATCCCCAACCCAACAATCACCCTCATGAGAAAGATTGTCTTCTGTTTCTATAAAACCACCCAAATCACCCGCTTCAACATAACCAAAGTCTTTTAATGCACGAATACGATAAAGAAATGAACCATCACCTTGATTAATTTCTTCTACAAACTCGTATTTCTTTTCTATACTCATGTTCTTATCCACCTAATGATTGTTGTGCATCTTTTTGCTCATACCCTGCCCTGCTTGCTACACAACCATCTACAAATTCACACGATGGGGAGGTGTCTTTTTGCTGCATTAAATCTTGCAAACGCTCGGGATAAAAGAAATCATCAGGACGTAAGTCTATGTCGTTGCGTTTAGCGTAATTAAGCAATTTCGCTTGATAAGTTGCAGGAAATAACCCATTTGCACCGCCCCTTTTTTTAGAGTAAGTTACGCGATAAACAGCCCCTTTACATTTATGTAAAATGCGGGCGACATTAGCGGCTCCCCCTAAATATTTTATAATGGTATATGCAGGCTCTTGTTTCATAAAAACATAATTTCATAAATTCTGAATTTTATCAAGAGGAAATTTCAGAATTTATGACATTGATTTTTCATTCAATCTGAAAGAGTTTTATTTTATGGAACGTGAACAATTAAGACTATGGCTCAATGAGCAACTAGCTAAAAAAGGACACGGCAGCAAAAAAATGCTGGCTGAACATCTAGGCATATTGCCATCCACTCTAACCAGCATATTAAATAACTCGGGTACAAACCGTTCAATAAAAGCAGACGAATTAATAAAAATCATTAATTTTGTTGGTGAGATACCACCCTTTTTAATTAAAGGATCTGGGCAATTCGTCAGTCTTTTTTATCAAGCAAATCCTGAAGTTCAGCAAGCTGTTTTAACGATTCTTCAGAATTCCTGCTCTTTAGACAAAAAATAATAGCAGCTATCACTTTTTTATCTGTGCAATCCCAAAGTTTTTTTAGCATCTTTTTTTTCATTATCATTTTTCCCGCGTAAATATTTCTTATTTTATGAAAATTATTATTAATATTTTTCATTAAAAGTGAAATATCTACCCCCATAAAGTAAAAAGAAACATTTACCAACATGGAATAGAGGGGATGGAAAATGAATAAACAGGTTTTTGTAGGTGCTCATGAAATCTTGCTGATTATATGCAGTAATGATGATTATCCCTATGCTGAATTTGGACCATTCGAAGAAACTGAAATCCGGGATATTGTTGACGGTTTAGACAATGTTGAAAGCATTCTTCGTATCGATCTTTACTCAAACCGCTACGATGATATTTCAGAAGAAGTTGCTGAACTTTATGTCCAAAAATACTTAGACGATTACGTCAATTATTATTTTGTAGAGGAAGCACCGTATCCATTTATAGCTGAAAGCGATGCATATCATGATCTTTTAGAAAGTATAGCAGAACGTGAATATGCTGATGCAACCTATGGTACTTATGAAGAGCAACATCGTTTGCGTCCTTGCGATGTTTTAAACATGAATTATCGGAGGGTTCAATAATGGAAACTCCTATCACTCATCAGAATAATACAACTGATCAAGAAACCGTGCGAATGGTGAGAATGGTGAAAGCTCATATATTACATGAGCGTTTGAAGGTAAAAACCAACTTTAATGATTGGATTACTCAACGCATCCAAGAATATGAATTTGAGGAAGGAGAGGACTTTCGCATATTGCCTTCTGAAGATCAAGATGATGATCAAAAAAAGAAATACTACCTTACCGTAGACATGGCAAAAAAGCTTGCCCGGGCTGAAAAAAGTGGTGCAGGCAGAATAGTCTATCAACACCTTGCGTTTTGCGCCTGACAGATAAAAAAATATATTAAAATGGGGTCTTGGATTATGGATAAAAAATTTAAGCTAACAAATGATACAATCAATGTTAATCGACGTACTCTTTACCGAATTAGAGCATTAAGGGACTTTGGTGATATCAAAACGGGTGATTTAGGTGGCTTTATAGAACGAGAAGTCAACCTCTCTCATAAAGGCAATTGTTGGGTTTATTACAATGCCAAGATTTTTGATGTCGCGCGAATTTATGATGATGCACGGGTATATGGTGAGGCATGGATTTGTCACTATGCTCATGTGTCGGGTAACGCAAAAGTTTTCGGTTCAGCACACATTTATGATCAGGCGCAAATTGGTAATCAAGCGCGCATCTCCGGTCAAGCGTGTGTTTACGGCCGTGCATTAGTGAGTGGCAATGCACTTGTTTATGGTGATGCACGAATTTGCGACCAGGCGAAAATTCTTGATAAAGCGCGAGTTTATAATAATGCATGGGTTTATGATGATGCGCGTGTTTATAATAATGCGCAAGTGTACGGCAACGCACGCGTTTATGATCAAGCACGCATTTGTGACAACGCTAAAATCTATGACCATGCAAAAGTGTATGATCAAGCTAAAGTTCATGACAACGTACATATTAATGGATACCAGGAAATTTGTGGGTATACAGAAATTGGAGATGATGGACGAACTCAGAACTTTGAGTCTTTTTGTGAGCGCTGACAAGAATGGTAATTTTAAAAGAATGACAGCAACAACGCTTTCTTCTCAATACATCTAAAAATTAATCAAAACACACCCTTTTCAACACATGCGTGCTTCACGCCACAGGTGGGGTGTACCCAAAGTTAAGGATAACGATAATGACAACTCCTCTCGTTGCAAAAATGGCGCAACAATATGATTTATCAGAACAAGAATTTCGTGAAGCAATTTTCAAAACATGTATTAGCGGTAATATTTCTAATGCTGAGTTTTTGGTCTTTGTTTATCTTGCCAATGATTATGGATTAAATCCCCTGAGAAAAGAAATATATGCCATCCCTAAAAGAGGCGGCGGTATTATATCGGTTGTCTCTGTTGATGGGTGGCTCAAAGTCATACATTCACATGATAATCTTGATGGAGTGGAACTCCAAGAAAACTTTGATAATGAAGGCAATCTGTTTTCTGTTACATGCGCTATATATTTGAAAGACAAGAAATACCCCTTTAAAATCACAGAATATCTCAAAGAATGTAAGCGAAATACAGAACCTTGGAATCAATGTCCTGCTCGTATGCTGCGTCATAAAGCACTTATACAGTGTGCTCGTTATGCATTCGGTTTATCTGGTATCTACGATAAAGACGAAGCTGAACGTATCAATGAAGCTATTTACCTCAGTGAAGTTAATGATAATCCCCAAAACGAGAGAATATCTGATGAATCACTTGCGCAAATCAAAGAGTTAATGGAACAAACAAAAACAGACGAAGAAAAAGTACTCTTTTATGCAAAGGTCACAAACTTTGCAGAAATGTCTCATGAGACAGGGCAAATTATTTTAAGGCGTTTGGAAGCAAAACAACACTTACAAATGAATGAAGCACAACAAGCTTTACCTTTACCAAACACACCAATTCAACAAGCTTCAATGGGAGTGTGATATGCAACAAAGAACAGCAGAATGGTTTCAAGCCCGTTTAGGTAAAGTCACAGCTTCAAACATTAACAGCATCGTCGATAAAACAGCTAAAGGCTTACCAACAAGTAAATATGAAGAGTACAAAATCAAGCTCATTACAGAACGTTTAACTGGTAAAACAGTATCATCTTATGAAACGCCTGCCATGCGATGGGGTAATGAACATGAAGACAGTGCAATTGAAGAATATAGCTTTCTTTACGATACTACCGTCACACGATGTGGGTTTATTCCTCACCCGACAATTGAAATGGCAGGCGCTAGTCCTGATGGTCTCATTGGAGATGATGGCCTCATAGAAGTTAAATGCCCTCAAGAAATAACCCATGTTCGTTTTTTGCGAGACGGTAAAATCAAGCCTGAATATATCTTACAAATGCAGTTTCAAATGGCTTGTACAGGGCGAAAATGGTGTGATTTTGTTAGCTATCATCCTTGGTTTATAGATAAATCACCTCATTTGTGTATCAGGGCTCTACGCATTCCACGCGATGATGAACAGATTGAGCTCATCAATAAAGCTGTTGAAGCATTTTTAGCAGAAGTAGAACAAGATATGCAATTCTTGACAAACGCTGCTTAAACCCATAGGGGGCGCTGTTCTCCCTCCCCTAAGCGCCCCCACCCATTTTTCAATCACTTTCAACACACGCGTGCTTCACACCACAGGTGAAGTGCAATCAAACTTAAGGAAATTTAACATGGCTCGTCGCCACGCTGCCGTAACACAGTCCGCTATTGCAAGAGCTTTAAGAGAAGCTAAAAAGCAAGGTTGTGAGTTAATGGAAATCAAACCAACCGGTGAACTCTTAATTTATCTCAAACCTGACATCACCATACCAAATACTGCTACTCATCCAGACAGATTATTAGATCTCTCAAAGGGTGATTATGACTTTGATATTGGTATGTAAGGTCACGCTATGCCTAAACCACGGCCTCCCCACCTTGTCAAAGAAATTACGCGCTATGGTAAAATTGTATGGTACGTGCGTATTGGCCATGGTCAAAGGCGTAGAGTGCGTGGAACCTATGGTACACAAGAATTTGTTGACGACTATAAAGATGCTCTTTCTGAGTTACAAGGATACAAGCTTCCTAAATCTAAACCTGGTAAACTCGTTGAAGGTAGTTTCATATGGCTCCTGAAACAATATTTTGACAGCGTCACTTGGCATAACCTAGCTCATGCTACGAAAAGACAAAAAGAACTCATTCTGATGAAAGTGTCAGATGCCATAGGAGATATTCCATACAAAGCAATTAAAAAGTCGCATATTACAGCTGGTGTTGAACGACGTAAGGAAACACCCGCAACTGCTCGGAATTTTCTCAAAGCAGTTAATGGCCTTTTTAAATGGGCAGTTGAACAAGGACTTTTAGAAAATAATCCTGCTTTAGGGGTTAAAACACCATTTCTCAAAAACAAGGATGGATTCCCTGCTTGGATAGAAGAGGACATCGACAAATATTATCAACAATGGTCTCTTGGAACGCACGAACGGGTATGGATTGATGTTCTTCTCTACACAGGTTTACGAAGGGGGGATGTTGTACGTATCGGTTGGAAGGACGTTAAAGATAACATCATTCATTTAAAGACGGAAAAAAGCAAATTTCAAACAGATGTTTTTCTTCCTATTCTACCCGAATTAGCAAAAACACTTGAAATGGGACCTATTGGTGATGAAACTTTTATTTGTGGGAAAGGAGGCAAGAAACTAACCAAAGAAACCTTTGGGAACCTGTTTAGAGATGCTTGCAATGCAGCGGGAATAAAAAAATCAGCACATGGTTTAAGAAAATTAGCTGCAACAAGAGCTGCCAATGCAGGGGCTACGGTCGCACACAACTTAAAGCAATTTTTGGATGGACAGAAGACCGTATGGCATCACTCTATACAAAGACTGCTGACCGCAAAAGATTAGCTCTGGAATCTATCAAAAAACTTCAAAAAGGTTAGGATTATAAACCATAGTTTTAAAAACAGACTAAAAGCTATCAAAATCAGTGACGAAATCAAAGCGACATTTGAGTAGTATCAGAAACCAGAGGACGAATAGATGGTTGTGCTCGTTGCCTTGCTTGCCATAAATTATAGTTTGTTTGCATATCTAACCAAAACTTCGCTTTACTAAAACCAGCTAATTCTAATTTAACTGCAAGTTCGGTGCTCATAGAAGCATGTCCATTAATAACTCTTGATAGAGAAGCTCTTGTTACATGGAGATGATCGGCTAATTTTTGTATTGTTATATCCATTTCTTCTAAAAAAGCCACTTTTAGAACTTCGCCTGGATGTGCAGGGTTATGCATCATTGTTTTACTTCCTTTCATCAATGGTAATCTTGATAATCAACAAGCTCAACGTCTGTTCCGATAAAACGAAATGTAATGCGCCAATTGCCGTTAACCCATATAGAATAGTAGCCTGTAAGTTCGCCTTTAAGAGAGTGTATTTTAAAAGCAGGTGCTTTCAACATTTCAGGGCACGTAGCACTTGTTAAAGCCGTTAAAATAACACGTAACTTTTTTGCGTGAGCTGCTTGAATAGCTTTAGTGGAACCCGTCGTGTAAAATAATTTTAGGCCTTTATGCTTGAAGCTTACAATTGCCATTACCATTCCTTATCGTATACTATAACTATACGATCAATAGCAATAAAAGTCAAGTATTATGCTGGCATAATCTGACTCCATATTTAGAAAAAATGAATGGGAATAAATAACAAAAAAGCTACAAAAAGGTGCGGGATAGTGCACAAAAAAACTTAATAGAATCAATAAGTACAAATTCCCTTACCTTTGCAATAACCTATTGATTTTATTAATTATAATCGGGCCGCGTCTGGGCACCACATAATCGTCGACGTACCATTTATCACCAGCATCCCCTTTGTCGCCTCCACCCCTGTTTTGAAATTTGAAATATCCACATTGGTCAACGTGACTGTCCCCGAGCTATCCACCCTCGTACCCTGATTTCCACCCCCTCCCGTAATCCCCACCTTTATCAACTCAGCCGTCCCACTCCCTGTTACCTTTGCCCCTGTTGTGACCTGCATCAACGTCACTCTAGTCAATTCCAACGTCCCACTTGATACCTCAGCCCCTGTTACTGTCGCTCCCCCACTCCCATTAACAGTCAGATTCATCACATCAGCCTTCCCTAAGCCCTCCATCTTCACCACCGTACTCCCAGCACCCCCACTTCCCGTAATATTTATAATTCCCTCTCCTCTTATATTAGCCGTCCCACTACTCTTAATCTTTATCGCTTCTTTCACCCCTGTAAAATCAAGTGTCGTTCCCTTCCTCACCTCCACCTCTCCCCCTGTTCCACTCACCTCTATCCCCGTTACCGTAGTCATAGCTCCCATACCCCCGCTAATAGTCAGATCACCCCCATTACGCCCCACCGCCCTCTTATCAAAAACAATCCTCCCCTCATCCTTCACCTCAATCATAACCCTCCCCTCCCCATTCTTCCCTGCCCCAATCGCATTCTTCAACCTAAACGTCCCCCCATTTACCGTAATCACAGATCCTTTCCCCTCAACCTCCATCATCTTCTGCACATCTGTAACACTAACATTCTCCTTCAACGTCAGCGTCCCCCCTGTTCCACTCTAATCGCCGATTTATCACTATTATTACTCTTATCTGTAACCGTCAGCGGATCATCTCCTATCGTAATATTCGCCCCCGACCCCGTTATCTTTATAGCCTCACCATCATCAGGATTACTCATATCTATTGTTCTCACACCAATCAGCCTCCTTGTCACACCTTGACACACAATCTTCCCATCCTTCTCATCATGCCCCCTCGCTAAAAGTAGACCCGTCTCACTACCCTCAACCCAACCCATACAATTTTGTTGTTGTTGAGCATATACTTTTTGAGATGTAATAAGAGCCAACCCAGCCACAATAGCCGTTGAGAGGACACATAAACAAACATGATGTTTTAAGACACGACGCATAACCATAACCCTACATCCTCTTTAAACCAATCCGATTAAAAGAGACAAACTGTTCATAAAAAAAGATAAAAACAAAATCATTCCTGAACGGCTTACCACAAACCTAAACGCCCCCCCTTAAACCCCCTTACAAAAAAACATAAAACATTAACAAAAGGCTCTCTAAAAATGCCCTAAAATACAAAGCCTAAAACAAAAAGACTACACCATCAAACCATCCGCCTGTCCGTTATCATTACCAATGATCATCACCTTGACTGCGGTAAGATTTGCACCTTTTCCTTCGACTTTGATGAATTTTGTAGAGTTAGCACCCCTCTTTACCCTTCTATCACCCCCATAGTTCATAATAACGCCATTGAGCACGACCTTCCCCGTTGAAAGACTGACAGCATGCTCTCCTTTAAACTCAATTTCCCCCTTCTTCATCCAGAATTCACCATTCAACACAGTAACCCCATTTTTGATATTAGAAAAGACCGCACTTTCTAACATCACCCGCCCCCCATTTTCCACATGAACCCCTTGTACATGACCATTTCCCTCGATTTTAATGCCCGTCCCCCTAATATCTGCTGTATTTAGAGCATTTCCTTTTGCCTCGACCTTTAAGAAAGTACTCTTGTCATTATCTCCTGTATACTTCATAGCGACATTAGTTAACAAAGCATGGCCCCGATTAAGATAGACAGCATGCTCTCCTTTAAAAGTCATCTCCCCACCCAGTACCTGTACAGCACCCTCTTTAATGGTCATCCCATTGTAAACATCAGTATAAGTTGGCTTCATCAATACAACCCGTCCACCCCTTATTACATGCAAGCCCTGCCCATGACCATTTCCGTTGATTGTTAGATTTGCTGCAACGACTGCGGCCTTCTTTTTAGAAAGGATCGTTTCCACAGCATTTGTAGTAGTATCCTCTCCGGTAATTTTGATGAAGTCAGCCGTAGGACTATTTCCTTGATAAGTCATTTTGACCACCATTAAAGCAACCTGACCCTGGATAAGATCGATGCCGTGCTTTCCATCAAAGCTTATCTCCCCACCTTCCATACGCACAACCCCCTCTGTAACAGTCATACCATTTTTGACATTGGTAAAGGTTGTATTTTTCAAGACAACCTTTCCGTCCTTTATGACCTTTAAGCCCAGCCCTTTACTTACATTTCCTGAAGTGGAAATTGTTACATTTTCTGCCAAAACTGTTCCCCCTTCGACCCTCATGAAGTTAGCAGTCTTATCACTGCCCGCATAAGTCATATTGACGCTCTTTAAAACAACATTACCCTTTGCAAGATTGATCCCGTAATCTCCTTTAAAAGCAATACCTCCTTTGTCCATAATCACATTCCCCTCTGTAACAATTATACCATTTTTGACATCGGTAAAGTATGTCTCTTTCAACCACGCCGCTCCACTACTTGTTGTCACTTGTACCCCCATTGCTACCCCTGAAACATTCACCCCCTTCATTATTACTTTTCCTCCATACCCCACTTCTACCCCCGTTCCAGTGTTACTAATACCAGATCCTGTAATGGTGAGCTCATTTAACAGGGCATGCCCTAGAACAAGATTGATACCGTAGTCTCCATTAAAAGCAATAGATCCCCGGTTCATCACCAGATTCCCACTTGTCATCCGTATTCCCATTCCAACCTTTGAAATCTCTACCCCCCTCATCATTACTTCTCCTGAGTTACTCACCCCCATCCCTATACTCTTACGACCTTGTCCTGTAATATTGAAACTACTTAACAAAGCCTGTCCCCCACTGAGATAAATGCCGTGCCCTTCTTTAAAAGTAATGCCTCCTTTTTCCATACGTATGGTACTCCTTCCCTCAACAGTCATACCATTTTTGACATTGGTAAAGGTTGTATTTTTCAACCACACTGCTCCCCCCTTTATGACCTTTAAGCCCTGCCCCTTGTCATTTCCTGTGATTGTTACATTTTCTGCCAAAACTGTTCCCCCTTCAACATTGATGAAGTTAGCAGTCTTATCACTGCCCGTATAAGTCATGCTGACACCCCTTAAATCAACATTCCCCTGCTTGAGATGAATGCCGTGCTCTCCATCAAACTCTATTGATCCTTTTTCCATGTACACATCCCCGTTTTCGATATTCATCCCTTTTGCAACATTTCCCAAATGCGTCTCTTTCAACCACGCCTCTCCCCTCATCACCTCTACCCCCGTTCCAACCTCTGAAATATGTACATTCTCCAACCACACCTTCCCCCCCTCTGCATATACTCCCGTACCTTTCTTTTCTTCTCCCGTAATCGTTACATCCATCAAACTAGCATTCACCGATCCCTCCATATACACCCCATACCCATCTCCCTTTTCAAACTGAATCTCTGTCTTACCCTTCACCATCAACATCCCATCCCCTATCATAACGATCCCCTTCTCTACCTCTTTTATCGATCCCCCTGTGATCGTCACCGCTCCACCCATTGCAGTTACCCCCATTTGTACATTTGAAATATCCACATCGGTCATCGTCCCCGAGCTCTCCATTATTACCCCAGTACTCCCATCTCCCCCAGTTCCCCTAATCGTCACCTTTGTCAAAGTAGCACTCTTTACCTTCTCTTCCACATATACTCCAGCTCCATCCCCTATAAAATGAATTGTCGTCCCATCCCTCACCGTCAGATCTCCTGCCAACACCCTTATCCCCATTCCAACCTCTTTTATTGACCCCCCACTAACCATCACCCTTCCACCCTTCGCATATACCCCGTACCCTGCTTTCCCTCCCGTAATCACCGTCCCCATCAAAGTAGCACTCTGCACCTTCTCTCCCACATACACCCCATACCCATTCCTAAACTGAATCTCTGTTTTCTCCTCCACCTTGAGCATCCCATTCCCTAACATAGCTATCCCCGTTTGCACCTCTTTTATCGACCCTCCTGTGATTGTCAGATTCCCTGCCTTCACCTCCACCCCCATTTGTACATTTGAAATATTCACCTTATCCATCGTCATCATTTTCCCCATCGCCCACACCCCGTATCCCTCTCCCCCTCCCTTAATTTGTACATTTGTCAAAGTAGCACTCGTCACTGACCCTCCCACCTTTACCCCATAGTCCCCCGTAAAACTAATCATCGAGTTCCCACTCTCTCCACTCACCTTGAGCACCCCACTTCCTGACATATCTATTCCCGTTTCAACCCCCGAAATACGTACATCCTCCAACGTCATCATCATCTTTTCCGAACTACTTGCCCACACCCCGTACCCACTTCCATCTCCCGTAATCTGCGTCCCCATCAAACGAGCACTCTTCACCGATCCGCCCACTCTCACCCCATACCCCGCCTTAAAACTAATTGTCGAGCTCCCCTTTATCTCTAACATCTCACCCTCTAACATATTCACCCCCATTACGACCCCTGAAATACCCACCTTATCCAACGTCATCGTCACCTTTTTCCCCTCCGCATATATCCCCGTACCCTTTCCCTGATCACCTCCCGTAATCCTCACATCCGTCAAACGAACACTCTTCACCGATGCTCCCACCTTTACCCCATAGTCCCCCGTAAAATTAATCGTCGAATTTCCACTCTCCCCAAGCACCTCTAACTTCCCACTTTCCACTTCTATCCCCGTTTGCACCCCTGAAATATCCACCTTATCCATCATCACCTCTCCCCTCATCACATATACCCCCATACCAACCCCTGAAATACGTACATCCTTCATTGTCCCCGAGCTCCCCGCCATTATCACCCCAATCCCCGTATTTGACCCATTACTTCCCTCTCCCTTAATCGTTACCTCTGTCAACTCAGCCGTCGCTGTTCCTCCCCACACACCCACCCCATGCGTCCCCTTAAACTCAATCCTCGTCCCATCCTCCACCGTCAACGTCCCCTTCCCCGCCATATCTATCCCCGTTAGCACATTTGTTATCGACCCTCCCTTCACTGTCAGATCCCCTGCCTTCACTTCTACCCCCGTACCCGTGCCATTTCCATCATTTCCCCTAATCGTCACATTTGTCAAAGTAGCACTTGTCACCGATTTCCCCACCTTCACCCCGTGCGTCCCCTTAAACTCAATCCTCGTCCCATCCTCCACCGTCAACGTCCCCTTCCCCGCCATATCTATCCCCATTTGTACATTTGTTATCTCCCCCCCTGTGATTGTCAGATCCCCTGCCTTCACTTCTACCCCCGTACCTTTTCCATCATCTCCCCTAATCGTCACCCCTGTCAACTGAGTACTCGTCACCGATCCTCCCACCTTCACCCCATGCGTCCCCTTAAACTCAATCCTCGTCCCATCCTCCACCGTCAACGTCCCCTTCCCCGCCATATCTATCCCCGTTAGCACATTTGTTATCGACCCTCCCTTCACTGTCAGATTCCCTCCCTCTGCATGTACCCCCGTACCCGTGCCATTTCCATCATTTCCCCTAATCGTCACATTTGTCAAAGTAGCACTCGTCACCTTCTCTCCCACTCTCACCCCGTGCCCATTCTTAAACTCAATCCTCGTCCCATCCTCCACCTTTAACGTCCCACTTCCTGACATATCTATCCCCATTTGCACATTTGTTATCTCCCCTCCCTTCACTGTCAGATCCCCATTCCCTGTCACCTTTACCCCCACTTGTACCTTTGAAATACCCACACTGGTCAACGTCACATTTCCCGTCCCCTCCGCATACACCCCCATACCTTTTCCATTAGTTCCCTCAATCATCACATTTGTCAAAGTAGCACTTGTCACCGCTGTTCCCACCTTCACCCCATACCCATTCTCCTTAAACTGAATCTCTGTCCCACTCACCGTCAACGTTCCAGTTCCTGTCATATCTATCCCCTTCTCCACCTCTCTTATCCACCCTCCTGTGATTGTCACCGTTCCACCAGTCGCATTCACCCCCACTTGTACCTTTGAAATCTCCACCATATTCATCGTCACACTTCCCGTCCCCATCGCAGTTACCCCCGTACCACCCCCATTTCCCGTAATCACCGTCCCCATCAACTCAGCCGTCACATTATTTTGTATCTTCACCCCATACCCCCCCGTAAAATTAATTGTCGTCCCCCCCTTCACCACCAACTTCTCACCCCCCTCCATATTTATCCCCCACTTCACCCCTTTTATCGACCCCCCTGTGATCGTCAGATCCCCTGCCTTCACCTCTACCCCCCCCTGTACATTTGAAATATCCACACTGCTCATCGTCACCTTTCCCCCCTCCATCCACACCCCCTTACCCGTACCCTGACTACTTCCACTTCCTTTAATCGTCACCATTGTCAACTTAGCCGTCGCATTATTCCCCACCTTCACCCCATACCCATTCCCCGTAAACTCAACCGTCCCCATATTCATCACCAACTGCCCTGCCGCTGCATTCACCCCCATTTGTACCTGTGAAATATCTACCATATTCAATGTCACTGTCTTTGCAGTCCCCGCATATACCCCCGTACCACCCCCTCCTTTAATCTTCACCTTTGTCAACTCAGCACTTGTCGCCGTCCCCCTCACATGCACCCCATAACTCCCTCCCGTAATCTCTCCCATATTCATCACCAACTTTCCCCCCGACACATACACCCCCTGACTCCCTCCCGTAACCGTCACCCCTGTCAATTTAGCCGTCCCACTCCCCTCCATCCACACCCCCGTCCCACTTCTCCCTCCCGTAATCGTCCCCCCATTCATCTCCAACCTCCCACTCCCATCCACCTTCACCCCATAGGTCTTCCCCCCAATCGACCCTTCTGTCACCTTCAGCGTCCCCTTTATCGCCTCCACCCCTGTTTGCACCCCTGAAACATTCACCGTATTCAACGTGACTGTCCCCGAGCTATCCATCTTCACCCCCGTACCCGTACTCTCAGCTCCCCCAGTTCCCGTAATCTCTCCCCCCGTCATAGTAGCACTCCCTCCTGTTATATTAAGCCCCGTCCCATACATCCCCGTAACCGTAATCCCCACCCTTGTCAAATCAGCCGTCGCACTTCCCGACACCTTCACCCCATACGCATACATCCCCTCAACCGTAATCGTCGACGTACCATTTATCACTAACTGCCCATTTATCGCCTCCACCCCTGTTTGCACCCCTGAAACATTCACCGTATTCAACGTGACCGTCTCCGAAGTCCCCACCATTACCCCCGTACTCCTACTCCTAGCTCCCCCAGTTCTCGTAATCTCTCCCCCCATCATAGTAGCACTCCCTCCTGTTATATTAAGCCCCGTCCCATCATTTGTAACCGTAATAACCGTTGATTTCCCTTCTATCACCAACTGCCCATTCTTCGCCTCCACCCCTGTTTTGAAATTTGAAATCTTCACACTGGTCAACGTGACTGTCTCCGAAGTCTCCGCATATACCCCCGTATCTGCTCCATCCTTTCCCGTAATCGTCCCCTCAAGCACCTTCAGCGTCCCACTCCCTGTTACCTTTGCCCCTGTTGTGACCTGCATCAACTTCACCATATTCATCATCAACGTCCCATTACTGACCTCAGCCCCCGTTACTGTACCACTCCCATCAATAGTCAGATTCATCACATCAGCCTTCCCTAAGCCCTCCATCTTCACCACCGTACTCCCAGCACCCCCACTTCCCGTAACATTTATAGTACCCCCTCCACTTACAGTAGCTTCTACACTACTCTTAATCTTTATCGCTTCTGTCACCCCTGTAAAACTAACTGTCGTTCCCTTCCTCACCTCCACCTCTCCCCCTGTTCCACTCACCTCTATCCCCGTTACCGTAGTCATAGCTCCCATACCCCCGCTAATAGTCAGATCACCCCCATTACGCCCCACCGCCCTCTTATCAAAAACAATCCTCCCCTCATCCTTCACCTCAATCATAACCCTCCCCTCCCCATTCTTCCCTGCCCCAATCGCATTCTTCAACCTAAACGTCCCCCCATTTACCGTAATCACAGACCCTGAACCATCAACCTCCATCACCTTCTGCACATTTGTAATACTAACATCCTTCTCAAACGTCAGCCTCGCCCCCTCTTCCACCCTAATCGCCGATTTATCACTACTCTTACTCTTATCTGTAACCGTCAGCTTCTCTACTATCGTAATATTCGCCCCCGACCCCGTTATCTTCACAGCCTCCTCACCATCATCAGGATTACTCATATCTATTTCTCTCACACCCTGCAGCACCCTTGTCCCACTTTGACTGTTACACACAATCTTCCCCTCCCTCTTATCATGATGCATCGCTAACAACCCACCCATATCCTCAACCCAACCCATACAATTCTCCGTCTTTAGTTGAGCATATACTTTTTGAGATGTAATAAGAGCCAACCCAGCCACAATAGCCGTTGAGAGGACACATAAACAAACATGATGTTTTAAGACACGACGCATAACCATAACCCTACATCCTCTTTAAACCAATCCGATTAAAAGAGACAAACTGTTCATAAAAAAGATAAAAACAAAATCATTCCTGAACGGCTTACCACAAACCTAAACGCCCCCCCTTAAACCCCCTTACAAAAAAACATAAAACATTAACAAAAGGCTCTCTAAAAATGCCCTAAAATACAAAGCCTAAAACAAAAAGACTACACCATCAAACCATCCGCCTGTCCGTTATCATTACCAATGATCATCACCTTGACTGCGGTAAGATTTGCACCTTTTCCTTCGACTTTGATGAATTTTGTAGAGTTAGCACCCCTCTTTACCCTTCTATCACCCCCATAGTTCATAATAACGCCATTGAGCACGACCTTCCCCGTTGAAAGACTGACAGCATGCTCTCCTTTAAACTCAATTTCCCCCTTCTTCATCCAGAATTCACCATTCAACACAGTAACCCCATTTTTGATATTAGAAAAGACCGCACTTTCTAACATCACCCGCCCCCCATTTTCCACATGAACCCCTTGTACATGACCATTTCCCTCGATTTTAATGCCCGTCCCCCTAATATCTGCTGTATTTAGAGCATTTCCTTTTGCCTCGACCTTTAAGAAAGTACTCTTGTCATTATCTCCTGTATACTTCATAGCGACATTAGTTAACAAAGCATGGCCCCGATTAAGATAGACAGCATGCTCTCCTTTAAAAGTCATCTCCCCACCCAGTACCTGTACAGCACCCTCTTTAATGGTCATCCCATTGTAAACATCAGTATAAGTTGGCTTCATCAATACAACCCGTCCACCCCTTATTACATGCAAGCCCTGCCCATGACCATTTCCGTTGATTGTTAGATTTGCTGCAACGACTACAGCCCTCTTTTCAGGATAGATCCTCTTCACAGCATTTGTAGTATCCTCTCCGGTAATTTTGATGAAATCAGCCGTAGGATTGTTTCCTCGATAAGCCATTTTGACCACCATTAAAGCAACCTGACCCTGGATAAGATCGATGCCGTGCTCTCCTTCAAATTCTATCGATCCTCCCTCCATGCGTACAGATCCATCTGTAATAGTCATCCCTTTTGCGACATTCCTCAAGGTAGTACCAGTCATCCACAACTGCCCATAACTCATCTCTACCCCCGTACCCTTATTACCACCAGGTCCTATAATATTAACACCATTTAACATGGCTTGCCCTAGAATAAGATTGATACCGTGCTCTCCTTTAAAAGTAATGGATCCTTTGTCCATCATCAGCAACCCGCTTACTACTCGTACCCCCATTCCAACCTTTGAAATATCTACTCCCTTCATCATTACTTTTCCCAAGTTACTTATCCCAACCCCCGTGCTTGTGCCATTATCAGATCCCATAATGCTGAAACCATTTAACAAGGCCTGTCCCCCTGATACACTGATGCCGTGCCCTCCCTTAAAAGTAATACCCCCACCAAACATAAGCACAGATCCGTCTGTGATAGACATACCACTTCTCACATTAGCAAAGGTTGTATTTTTCAACCCCACTGTTCCCCTCTTTGTAACCTTTAAGCCCTGCCCCTTGTCATTTCCATTGATAGTCACACCCAATGCCAAAACTGTTCCCCCTTCAACATTGATGAAGTTAGCAGTCTTATCACTGCCCGTATAAGTCATGCTGACACCCCTTAAATCAACATTCCCCTGCTTGAGATGAATGCCGTGCTCTCCATCAAACTCTATTGATCCTTTTTCCATGTACACATCCCCGTTTTCGATATTCATCCCTTTTGCAACATTTCCCAAATGCGTCTCTTTCAACCACGCCTCTCCCCTCATCACCTCTACCCCCGTTCCAACCTCTGAAATATGTACATTCTCCAACCACACCTTCCCCCCCTCTGCATATACTCCCGTACCTTTCTTTTCTTCTCCCGTAATCGTTACATCCATCAAACTAGCATTCACCGATCCCTCCATATACACCCCATACCCATCTCCCTTTTCAAACTGAATCTCTGTCTTACCCTTCACCATCAACATCCCATCCCCTATCATAACGATCCCCTTCTCTACCTCTTTTATCGATCCCCCTGTGATCGTCACCGCTCCACCCATTGCAGTTACCCCCATTTGTACATTTGAAATATCCACATCGGTCATCGTCCCCGAGCTCTCCATTATTACCCCAGTACTCCCATCTCCCCCAGTTCCCCTAATCGTCACCTTTGTCAAAGTAGCACTCTTTACCTTCTCTTCCACATATACTCCAGCTCCATCCCCTATAAAATGAATTGTCGTCCCATCCCTCACCGTCAGATCTCCTGCCAACACCCTTATCCCCATTCCAACCTCTTTTATTGACCCCCCACTAACCATCACCCTTCCACCCTTCGCATATACCCCGTACCCTGCTTTCCCTCCCGTAATCACCGTCCCCATCAAAGTAGCACTCTGCACCTTCTCTCCCACATACACCCCATACCCATTCCTAAACTGAATCTCTGTTTTCTCCTCCACCTTGAGCATCCCATTCCCTAACATAGCTATCCCCGTTTGCACCTCTTTTATCGACCCTCCTGTGATTGTCAGATTCCCTGCCTTCACCTCCACCCCCATTTGTACATTTGAAATATTCACCTTATCCATCGTCATCATTTTCCCCATCGCCCACACCCCGTACCCACTTCCATCTCCCGTAATCTGCGTCCCCATCAAACGAGCACTCTTCACTTTATCTCCCACTCTCACCCCATACCCCGCCTTAAAACTAATTGTCGAGCTCCCCTTTATCTCTAACATCTCACCCTCTAACATATTCACCCCCATTACGACCCCTGAAATACCCACCTTATCCAACGTCATCGTCACCTTTTTCCCCTCCGCATATATCCCCGTACCCTTTCCCTGATCACCTCCCTTAATCGTCACCTTTGTCAACTCAGCACTTGTCACCGATGCTCCCACCTTCACCCCATAGTCCCCCGTAAAATTAATTGTCGAATTTCCACTCTCCCCAAGCACCTCTAACGTCCCACTTTCCACTTCTATCCCCGTTTGCACCCCTGAAATATCCACCTTATCCATCATCACCTCTCCCCTCATCACATATACCCCCATACCAACCCCTGAAATACGTACATCCTTCATTGTCCCCGAGCTCCCCGCCATTATCACCCCAATCCCCTTATCCTTTCCCTCTCCCTTAATCGTTACCTCTGTCAACTCAGCCGTCGCTGTTCCTCCCCACACACCCACCCCATACCCATTCTCCGTAACCGTAATCACCGTCCCATCCTTTATCTCCAACTCCCCTGCCATCACCCTTACCCCCATTTGTACATTTGTTATCGACCCCCCTGTGATCATCATCGTTTTGCCCCCCGCATACACCCCCGTACCCTTTCCTTCTCCCACAATCGTCACCCTTGTTAACTCAGTACTTGTCACCGATCCGCCCACCTTCACCCCATAAGTTTTCGCAAAACTAATCGTCCCCTCCTTTATCTCTAATGTCCCACTTCCCGCATATACCCCCATTGCTACCCCCGAAATATCCACCTTATCCATCGTCATCGTTTTCCCCGCCATTATCACCCCAATCCCCGTACTTGACCCATCACTTCCATTTCCCTCTCCCATAATCTTCGTCCCTGTCAAACTAACCGTCACATCCCCCCACACGCCTATCCCATGTGTCCCTTTAAAACTAATCCTCGTCCCATCCTCCACCTTTAACGTCCCACTTCCCGCCATATCTATCCCCGTTAGCACATTTGTTATCGACCCTCCCTTCACCGTCAGATTCCCTCCCTCTGCATGTACCCCCATACCCTTTCCATCAGTTCCCTTAATTTGTACATTTGTCAAAGTAGCACTCGTCACCTTCTCTCCCACTCTCACCCCGTGCCCATTCTTAAACTGAATCTCTGTCCCACTCACCGTCAACGTCCCCTTCCCCGCCATATCTATCCCCGTTTGCACCTCTCTTATCCACCCCCCTGTCACCGTCACCTTCCCTCCCTCTGCATGTACCCCCGTACCCGTGCCATCTCCCCCAGTTCCCCTAATCGTCACCCCTGTCAAAGTAGCACTCGTCACCGATCCTCCCACCTTCACCCCATGCGTCCCCTTAAACTCAATCCTCGTCCCATCCTCCACCGTCAACGTCCCACTTCCCGCCATATCTATCCCCATTTGCACATCTGTCATCGACCCTCCTGTGATCGTCATTGTTCCCGTCCCCTTCTTCACCTCTACCCCCAATTGTACCTTTGAAATATCCACACTGGTCAACGTCACATTTCCCGTCCCCTCCATCCACACCCCCATACCCTTTCCATCTCCCCTAATCATCACCCCTGTCAAAGTAGCACTTGTCACCGCTGTTCCCACCTTCACCCCATGTGTCCCCGTAAACTCAATCCTCGTCCCATCCTTCACCACCAACGTCCCCTTTTCCATATCTATCCCCGTTTGCACCTCTCTTATCCACCCTCCTATTATCGTCAACGCCCCATTCCCTGTCACCTTTACCCCCACTTGTACCTGTGAAATATTCACACTAGTCATCGTCACATTTCCCGTCCCCTCCGCAGTTACCCCCGTACCACCCCCATTTCCCGTAATCACCGTCCCCATCAACTCAGCCGTCACATTATTTTGTATCTTCACCCCATATCCATCCGTAAAACTAATTGTCGTCCCCTCCTTTATCACCAATTTCTTACCCCCCTCCATATTTATCCCCCACTTCACCCCTTTTATCGACCCCCCTGTGATCGTCAGATCCCCTGCCTTCACCTCTACCCCCAATTGTACCTTTGAAATATCCACATTGGTCATCGTCACCTTTTTCCCCGCCGCAGTTATCCCCGTACCACCCCCATTTCCCTTAATCTGCGTCCCCTTCAACTCAGCACTTGTCGCCGTCCCCGACACCTTCACCCCCGTCCCCCATTTGTAACCGTAATCGTCCCCATATTCATCACCAACTGCCCTGCCGCTGCATTCACCCCCATTTGTACCTGTGAAATATCTACCATATTCAATGTCACTGTCTTTGCAGTCCCCGCATATACCCCCGTTCCACTTCCCGTAATCTTCACCTCTGTCAATTTAGCCGTCGCATTATCCCTCACATACACCCCATGCGCCCCCGTAAACTCAATCGACCCTTCTGTCATCTCCAACCTCCCATTCCCCTGCACCCACACCCCCCGACTCCCTCCCGTAACCGTCACCCCTGTCAATTTAGCCGTCCCACCCCCCTCCATCCACACCCCCGTCCCATTCTCTCCCTCAATCGTCCCCCCATTCATCTCCAACCTCCCACTCCCATCCACCTTCACCCCCCACGTCTTCCCCCCAATCGACCCTTCTGTTACCTTCAGCGTCCCCTTTGTCACCTGCACCCCTGTTTTGAAATTTGAAACATTCACCGTATTCAACGTGACTGTCCCCGAGCTATCCATCTTCACCCCCGTACCCGTACTCACAGCTCCCCCACTTCCCGTAATTGATCCCCCCGTCATAGTAGCACTCCCTCCTGTTATATTAAGCCCCGTCCCATACATCCCCGTAACCGTAATCCCCACCCTTGTCAAATCAGCCGTCGCACTTTCCGACACCTTCACCCCCCACGTCTTCCCCCCAATCGACCCTTCTGTCACCTTCAGCGTCCCCTTTGTCACCTCCACCCCTGTTTTGAAATTTGAAATATTCACACTGGTCAACGTGACTGTCTCCGAGCTCTCCATCTTCACCCCCGTACCCGTACTCACAGCTCCCCCACTTCCCGTAATTGATCCCCCCGTCATAGTAGCACTCCCTCCTGTTATATTAAGCCCCGTCCCATACATCCCCGTAACCGTAATCCCCACCCTTGTCAAATCAGCTCGCACTTCCCGACACCTTCACCCCATACGCATACATCCCCTCAACCGTAATCGTCGACGTACCATTTATCACCAACTTTCCATTTGTCACCTCCACCCCTGTTTGCACCCCTGAAACATTCACCGTATTCAACGTCACCTTTTCCCCGCCCGCATATACCCCCGTACTCCTACTCCTAGCTCCCCCAGTTCCCGTAATCTCTCCCCCCATCATAGTAGCACTCCCTCCCGTTATATTAAGCCCCGTCCCACCATCTGTAACTGTAATCGTCGACGTACCATTTATCACCAACTGCCCCTTTGTCGCCTCCACCCCCGTCATGAACTGTGAAATCTCCACCGTATTCAACGTCACCTTTTCCCCGCCCGCAGATACCCCCGTATCTGCTCCATCCTTTCCCGTAATCGTCCCCTCAAGCACCTTCAGCGTCCCACTCCCTGTTACCTTTGCCCCTGTTGTGACCTGCATCAACTTCACCATATTCATCATCAACGTCCCACTTGATACCTCAGCCCCTGTTACTGTCGCTCCCCTACTCCCATTAATAGTCAGATTCATCACATCAGCCTTCCCCGAGCCCTCCATCTTCACCACCGTACTCCCACCCCCACTTCCCGTAACATTTATAGTACCCCCTCCACTTACAGTAGCTTCTGCACTACTCTTAATCTTTATCGCTTCTGTCACCCCTGTAAAATCAAGTGTCGTTCCCTTCCTCACCTCCACCTCTCCCCCTGTTTCACTCACCTCTATCCCCGTTACCGTAGTCATAGCTCCCTCCCCCCCGCTAATAGTCAGATCACCCCCATTACTCTGCCCTCTCTTATCAAAAACGACCTTTCCCCCCTTCTTCACCTCAATCATAACCCTCCCCCCATCCTTCCCTGCCTCAATCGCATTCTTCAACCCAAATGTCCCCCCATTTACCGTAATCACAGACCCTGAACCATCAACCTCCATCACCTTTTTCACATTTGTAATACTAACCTTCTCCTTCAACGTCAGCCTCGCCCCCTGTTCCACTCTAATCGCCGATTTATCACTACTCTTACTATCTGTAACCGTCAGCGGATCATCTCCTATCGTAATATCTGTATTCGGCCCTATTATCTTTATAGCCTCATCATCACCCTCATTAGGGTCACTCATATCTATTGTTCTCACACCAGTCAGCGTCCTTGTCTTAATCCCACTATCACACACAATCTTCCCCTCCCTCTTATCATGATGCCTCGCTAAAACCTGACTATCCTGAACCAAACCCATACAATTCTCCGTCTTTAGTTGAGCATATACTTTTTGAGATGTAATAAGAGCCAACCCAGCCACAATAGCCGTTGAGAGGACACATAAACAAACATGATGTTTTAAGACACGACGCATAACCATAACCCTACATCCTCTTTAAACCAATCCGATTAAAAGAGACAAACTGTTCATAAAAAAAGATAAAAACAAAATCATTCCTGAACGGCTTACCACAAACCTAAACGCCCCCCCTTAAACCCCCTTACAAAAAAACATAAAACATTAACAAAAGGCTCTCTAATAAATGCGCCAAAACACAAAGCCTAAAACAAAAAGACTACACCATCAAACCATCCGCCTGTCCGTTATCATTACCAATGATCATCACCTTGACTGCGGTAAGATTTGCACCTTTTCCTTCGACTTTGATGAATTTTGTAGAGTTAGCACCCCTCTTTACCCTTCTATCACCCCCATAGTTCATAATAACGCCATTGAGCACGACCTTCCCCGTTGAAAGACTGACAGCATGCTCTCCTTTAAACTCAATTTCCCCCTTCTTCATCCAGAATTCACCATTCAACACAGTAACCCCATTTTTGATATTAGAAAAGACCGCACTTTCTAACATCACCCGCCCCCCATTTTCCACATGAACCCCTTGTACATGACCATTTCCCTCGATTTTAATGCCCGTCCCCCTAATATCTGCTGTATTTAGAGCATTTCCTTTTGCCTCGACCTTTAAGAAAGTACTCTTGTCATTATCTCCTGTATACTTCATAGCGACATTAGTTAACAAAGCATGGCCCCGATTAAGATAGACAGCATGCTCTCCTTTAAAAGTCATCTCCCCACCCAGTACCTGTACAGCACCCTCTTTAATGGTCATCCCATTGTAAACATCAGTATAAGTTGGCTTCATCAATACAACCCGTCCACCCCTTATTACATGCAAGCCCTGCCCATGACCATTTCCGTTGATTGTTAGATTTGCTGCAACGACTGCGGCCTTCTTTTTAGAAAGGATCGTTTCCACAGCATTTGTAGTAGTATCCTCTCCGGTAATTTTGATGAAGTCAGCCGTAGGACTATTTCCTTGATAAGTCATTTTGACCACCATTAAAGCAACCTGACCCTGGATAAGATCGATGCCGTGCTTTCCATCAAAGCTTATCTCCCCACCTTCCATACGCACAACCCCCTCTGTAACAGTCATACCATTTTTGACATTGGTAAAGGTTGTATTTTTCAAGACAACCTTTCCGTCCTTTATGACCTTTAAGCCCAGCCCTTTACTTACATTTCCTGAAGTGGAAATTGTTACATTTTCTGCCAAAACTGTTCCCCCTTCGACCCTCATGAAGTTAGCAGTCTTATCACTGCCCGCATAAGTCATATTGACGCTCTTTAAAACAACATTACCCTTTGCAAGATTGATCCCGTAATCTCCTTTAAAAGCAATACCTCCTTTGTCCATAATCACATTCCCCTCTGTAACAATTATACCATTTTTGACATCGGTAAAGTATGTCTCTTTCAACCACGCCGCTCCACTACTTGTTGTCACTTGTACCCCCATTGCTACCCCTGAAACATTCACCCCCTTCATTATTACTTTTCCTCCATACCCCACTTCTACCCCCGTTCCAGTGTTACTAATACCAGATCCTGTAATGGTGAGCTCATTTAACAGGGCATGCCCTAGAACAAGATTGATACCGTAGTCTCCATTAAAAGCAATAGATCCCCGGTTCATCACCAGATTCCCACTTGTCATCCGTATTCCCATTCCAACCTTTGAAATCTCCACCCCCCTCATCATTACTTCTCCTGAGTTACTCACCCCCATCCCTATACTCTTACGACCTTGTCCTGTAATATTGAAACTACTTAACAAAGCCTGTCCCCCACTGAGATAAATGCCGTGCCCTTCTTTAAAAGTAATGCCTCCTTTTTCCATACGTATGGTACTCCTTCCCTCAACAGTCATACCATTTTTGACATTGGTAAAGGTTGTATTTTTCAACCACACTGCTCCCCCCTTTATGACCTTTAAGCCCTGCCCCTTGTCATTTCCATTGATAGTCACACCCAATGCCAAAACTGTTCCCCCTTCAACATTGATGAAGTTAGCAGTCTTATCACTGCCCGTATAAGTCATGCTGACACCCCTTAAATCAACATTCCCCTGCTTGAGATGAATGCCGTGCTCTCCATCAAACTCTATTGATCCTTTTTCCATGTACACATCCCCGTTTTCGATATTCATCCCTTTTGCAACATTTCCCAAATGCGTCTCTTTCAACCACGCCTCTCCCCTCATCACCTCTACCCCCGTTCCAACCTCTGAAATATGTACATTCTCCAACCACACCTTCCCCCCCTCTGCATATACTCCCGTACCTTTCTTTTCTTCTCCCGTAATCGTTACATCCATCAAACTAGCATTCACCGATCCCTCCATATACACCCCATACCCATCTCCCTTTTCAAACTGAATCTCTGTCTTACCCTTCACCATCAACATCCCATCCCCTATCATAACGATCCCCTTCTCTACCTCTTTTATCGATCCCCCTGTGATCGTCACCGCTCCACCCATTGCAGTTACCCCCATTTGTACATTTGAAATATCCACATCGGTCATCGTCCCCGAGCTCTCCATTATTACCCCAGTACTCCCATCTCCCCCAGTTCCCCTAATCGTCACCTTTGTCAAAGTAGCACTCTTTACCTTCTCTTCCACATATACTCCAGCTCCATCCCCTATAAAATGAATTGTCGTCCCATCCCTCACCGTCAGATCTCCTGCCAACACCCTTATCCCCATTCCAACCTCTTTTATTGACCCCCCACTAACCATCACCCTTCCACCCTTCGCATATACCCCGTACCCTGCTTTCCCTCCCGTAATCACCGTCCCCATCAAAGTAGCACTCTGCACCTTCTCTCCCACATACACCCCATACCCATTCCTAAACTGAATCTCTGTTTTCTCCTCCACCTTGAGCATCCCATTCCCTAACATAGCTATCCCCGTTTGCACCTCTTTTATCGACCCTCCTGTGATTGTCAGATTCCCTGCCTTCACCTCCACCCCCATTGCTACCCCCGAAATACGTACATCCTCCAACGTCATCATCATCTTTTCCGAACTACTTGCCCACACCCCGTACCCACTTCCATCTCCCGTAATCTGCGTCCCCATCAAACGAGCACTCTTCACTTTATCTCCCACTCTCACCCCATACCCTGCCTTAAAACTAATCGTCCCCTCCTTTATCTCTAACATCTCACCCTCTAACATATTCACCCCCATTACGACCCCTGAAATACCCACCTTATCCAACATCAATGTCATCTTTTCCGAACTATTTGCCCATACCCCTGTACCACTTCCCTGATCACCTCCCGTAATCCTCACATCCGTCAAACGAACACTCTTCACCGATGCTCCCACCTTCACCCCATACCCATCCCCCGTAAAATTAATCGTCGAATTTCCACTCACCCCAAGCACCTCTAACGTCCCACTTTCCACTTCTATCCCCGTTTGCACCCCTGAAATATCCACCTTATCCATCATCACCTCTCCCCTCATCACATATACCCCCTTTCCAACCCCTGAAATATCCACCTTCTCCATCGTCATCATTTTCCCCGCCATTATCACCCCAATCCCCTTATCCTTTCCCTCTCCCTTAATCGTTACCTCTGTCAACTCAGCCGTCGCTGTTCCTCCCCACACACCCACCCCGGTTCCATTCTCCGTAACCGTAATCACCGTCCCATCCTTTATCTCCAACTCCCCTGCCATCACCCTTACCCCCATTTGTACATTTGTTATCGACCCCCCTGTGATCATCATCGTTTTGCCCCCCGCATACACCCCCGTACCCTTTCCCTGATCACCTCCCTTAATCGTCACCTTTGTCAACTCAGCACTTGTCACCGTTGCTCCCACATATATCCCATGCTTCCCCGTAAAATTAATTGTCGTATTATCCTTCACCGTCAACTTTTCACCCCCCATCATAGCTATCCCCATTTGCACATTTGTCATCGATCCCTTACTAACCGTCAACGCCCCACTTCCTGACATAGTTACCCCTATTTTGACCCCTGAAATATCCACACTGGTCAACGTCACTGTCTTCGAAGTCCCCATTATTACCCCAATCCCCGTCGCCCCATTACTTCCCCCTCCCATAATCTTCGTCCCTGTCAAACTAACCGTCACATCCCCCCACACGCCTATCCCATGTGTCCCTTTAAAACTAATCCTCGTCCCATCCTCCACCTTTAACGTCCCACTTCCAGACATATCTATCCCCGTTAGCACATTTGTTATCGACCCTCCCTTCACTGTCAGATTCCCTCCCTCTGCATGTACCCCCGTACCCGTGCCATCTCCCCCAGTTCCCCTAATCGTCACCCCTGTCAAAGTAGCACTCTGCACCGTTGCTCCCACCTTCACCCCGGTTCCATCCCCCGTAAAACTAATTGTCGTATTATCCTCCACCGTCAACGTCCCACTTCCTGACATATCTATCCCCATTTGCACATTTGTTATCTCCCCTCCCTTCACTGTCAGATCCCCATTCCCTGTCACCTCTACCCCCACTTGTACCTTTGAAATACCCACACTGGTCAACGTCACATTTCCCGTCCCCTCCGCATACACCCCCATACCTTTTCCATTAGTTCCCTCAATCATCACATTTGTCAAAGTAGCACTTGTCACCGCTGTTCCCACCTTCACCCCATGTGTCCCCGTAAACTCAATCCTCGTCCCATCCTTCACCACCAACGTCCCCTTTTCCATATCTATCCCCGTTTGCACCTCTCTTATCCACCCTCCTGTGATTGTCACCGTTCCACCAGTCGCATTCACCCCCACTTGTACCTGTGAAATATTCACACTAGTCATCGTCACATTTCCCGTCCCCTCCGCAGTTACCCCCGTACCCTGACTACTTCCACTTCCCATAATCTTCACATTTGTCAACTCAGCCGTCACATTATTTTGTATCTTCACCCCATATCCATCCGTAAAACTAATTGTCGTCCCCCCATCCATCACCAATTTCTTACCCCCCTCCATATTTATCCCCCACTTCACCCCTTTTATCGACCCCCCTGTGATCGTCAGATCCCCTGCCTTCACCTCTACCCCCCCTGTACATTTGAAATATCCACACTGCTCATCGTCACCTTTCCCCCCTCCATCCACACCCCCTTACCCGTATCCTGACTCCCTCCCGTAATCGTCACCATTGTCAACTCAGCACTCTTCACAGATCCGCCCACCTTCACCCCCGTCCCATCATTTGTAACCGTAATCGACCCCATATTCATCACCAACTCCCCTGCCGCCGCATCCACCCCCATTTTAACCTTTGAAATCTCCACCATATTCAACGTGACTTTCCTCGCAGTCCCCGCATATACCCCCGTTCCACTTCCCGTAATCTTCACCTTTGTCAAATCAGCCGTCGCCGTCCCCCTCACATGCACCCCATAATCCCCCTTAAACTCAATCGACCCCTCTGTCATCTCCAACCTCCCATTCCCCTGCACCCACACCCCCCGACTCCCTCCCGTAACCGTCACCCCTGTCAATTTAGCCGTCCCACCCCCCTCCATCCACACCCCCGTCCCATTCTTTCCCTCAATCGACCCCCCATTCATCTCAAACTTTCCCCCCGTCGCATACACCCCATAGGTCTTCCCCCCAATCGACCCTTCTGTTACCTTCAGCGTCCCCTTTGTCACCTGCACCCCTGTTTTGAAATTTGAAATATTCACACTGGTCAACGTGACTGTTTGCGAAGTCCCCACCATTACCCCCGTACCCTGATTTCCATCCTTTCCCGTAATTGATCCCCCCGTCATAGTAGCACTCCCTCCTGTTATATTAAGCCCCGTCCCATTCTCTCCCGTAATCGTCGTCCCCGTCATAGTAGCATTCCCTCCTGTTACCTTCACCCCCCACGTCTTCCCCTCAATCGACCCTCCTGTTATCACCAACTTTCCATTTGTCGCCTCCACCCCTGTTTGCACCCCTGAAACATTCACCGTATTCAACGTGACTGTCCCCGAGCTATCCATCTTCACCCCCGTACCCGTACTCTCAGCTTCCCCACTTCCCGTAATTGATCCCCCCGTCATAGTAGCACTCCCTCCTGTTATATTAAGCCCCGTCCCATACATCCCCGTAACCGTAATCCCCACCCTTGTCAAATCAGCCGTCGCACTTCCCGACACCTTCACCCCATACGCATACATCCCCTCAACCGTAATCGTCGACGTACCATTTATCACCAACTGCCCCTTTGTCGCCTCCACCCCCGTCATGAACTGTGAAATCTCCACCGTATTCAACGTCACCTTTTCCCCGCCCGCAGATACCCCCGTACTCCTACTCCTAGCTCCCCCAGTTCCCTTAATCGTCACATCTGTCAACTTCGCACTCGTCACTTGATCCCCCACCTTCACCCCCGTCCCACCATCTGTAACCGTAATCGTCGACGTACCATTTATCACCAACTGCCCCTTTATCGCCTCCACCCCCGTCATGACCTGTGAAATCTCCACCGTATTCAACGTCACCTTTTCCCCGCCCGCATATACCCCCGTACCCGTACCCTTTCCCGTAATCGTCCCCTCAAGCACCTTCAGCGTCCCACTCCCTGTTACCTTTGCCCCTGTTGTGACATTCTTCAACGTCACTTTAGTCAATTCCAACGTCCCACTTGATACCTCAGCCCCTGTTACTGTACCACTCCCATTAATAGTCAGACTCATCACATCAGCCTTCCCCGAGCCCTCCATCTTCACCACCGTACTCCCACCCCCACTTCCCGTAACATTTATAGTACCCCCTCCACTTACAGTAGCTTCTGCACTACCCTTAATCTTTATCGCTTCTGTCACCCTCTCAAAATTAACTGTCGTTCCCTTCCTCATCTCCACCTCTCCCCCTGTTTCACTCACCTCTATCCCCGTTACCTTAGTCGTAGCTCCCACACCCCCACTAATAATCAGACTCCCCCCATTACTCCCCACCCTCTTATCAAAAACGACCTTTCCCCCCTTCTTCACCTCAATCATAACCCTCCCCCCATTCTCCTTTCTCTCAATCGCATCCTTCAACCTAAACGTCCCCCCATTTACCGTAATCACAGACCCTGAACCATCAACCTCCATCACCTTTTTCACATTTGTAATACTAACCTTCTCCTTCAACGTCAGCGTCCCCCCCTGTTCCACTCTAATCGCCGATTTATCACTATTATTACTCTTATCTGTAACCGTCAGCAGATTATCTCCTATCGTAATATCTGTATCCGGCCCTATTATCTTCACAGCCTCCTCACCAGGTTCGCTATTCATATCTATTGTTCTCACACCAGTCAGCATCCTTGTCTTAATCTCACTGCCACACTCGATCCTCCCACTAGGATTATCCCACCCCTGCAACATATCACCACTACCAGCCTTACCATTACAATTACCCATATCCGTCTTTAGTTGAGCATATACTTTTTGAGATGTAATAAGAGCCAACCCAGCCACAATAGCCGTTGAGAGGACACATAAACAAACATGATGTTTTAAGACACGACGCATAACCATAACCCTACATCCTCTTTAAACCAATCCGATTAAAAGAGACAAACTGTTCATAAAAAAAGATAAAAACAAAATCATTCCTGAACGGCTTACCACAAACCTAAACGCCCCCCCTTAAACCCCCTTACAAAAAAACATAAAACATTAACAAAAGGCTCTCTAATAAATGCGCCAAAACACAAAGCCTAAAACAAAAAGACTACACCATCAAACCATCCGCCTGTCCGTTATCATTACCAATGATCATCACCTTGACTGCGGTAAGATTTGCACCTTTTCCTTCGACTTTGATGAATTTTGTAGAGTTAGCACCCCTCTTTACCCTTCTATCACCCCCATAGTTCATAATAACGCCATTGAGCACGACCTTCCCCGTTGAAAGACTGACAGCATGCTCTCCTTTAAACTCAATTTCCCCCTTCTTCATCCAGAATTCACCATTCAACACAGTAACCCCATTTTTGATATTAGAAAAGACCGCACTTTCTAACATCACCCGCCCCCCATTTTCCACATGAACCCCTTGTACATGACCATTTCCCTCGATTTTAATGCCCGTCCCCCTAATATCTGCTGTATTTAGAGCATTTCCTTTTGCCTCGACCTTTAAGAAAGTACTCTTGTCATTATCTCCTGTATACTTCATAGCGACATTAGTTAACAAAGCATGGCCCCGATTAAGATAGACAGCATGCTCTCCTTTAAAAGTCATCTCCCCACCCAGTACCTGTACAGCACCCTCTTTAATGGTCATCCCATTGTAAACATCAGTATAAGTTGGCTTCATCAATACAACCCGTCCACCCCTTATTACATGCAAGCCCTGCCCATGACCATTTCCGTTGATTGTTAGATTTGCTGCAACGACTACAGCCCTCTTTTCAGGATAGATCCTCTTCACAGCATTTGTAGTATCCTCTCCGGTAATTTTGATGAAATCAGCCGTAGGATTGTTTCCTCGATAAGCCATTTTGACCACCATTAAAGCAACCTGACCCTGGATAAGATCGATGCCGTGCTCTCCTTCAAATTCTATCGATCCTCCCTCCATGCGTACAGATCCATCTGTAATAGTCATCCCTTTTGCGACATTCCTCAAGGTAGTACCAGTCATCCACAACTGCCCATAACTCATCTCTACCCCCGTACCCTTATTACCACCAGGTCCTATAATATTAACACCATTTAACATGGCTTGCCCTAGAATAAGATTGATACCGTGCTCTCCTTTAAAAGTAATGGATCCTTTGTCCATCATCAGCAACCCGCTTACTACTCGTACCCCCATTCCAACCTTTGAAATATCTACTCCCTTCATCATTACTTTTCCCAAGTTACTTATCCCAACCCCCGTGCTTGTGCCATTATCAGATCCCATAATGCTGAAACCATTTAACAAGGCCTGTCCCCCTGATACACTGATGCCGTGCCCTCCCTTAAAAGTAATACCCCCACCAAACATAAGCACAGATCCGTCTGTGATAGACATACCACTTCTCACATTAGCAAAGGTTGTATTTTTCAACCCCACTGTTCCCCTCTTTGTAACCTTTAAGCCCTGCCCCTTGTCATTTCCATTGATAGTCACACCCAATGCCAAAACTGTTCCCCCTTCAACATTGATGAAGTTAGCGTTACTCCCCCTTTTACCGACCCTCCTGTCAACGTCATCAGAACCCTCACCCGTATAAGTCATGCTGACACCCCTTAAATCAACATTCCCCTGCTTGAGATGAATGCCGTGCTCTCCATCAAACTCTATTGATCCTTTTTCCATGTACATATCCCCGTTTTCGATAGTTATCCCTTTATCGACATCTCTTACACCTATCTTATACAAATCGAGCATCCCCTTCGACATAACTATCCCCGTTTGCACATTTGTTATCGACCCCTCTGTCATCACCAACCTTCCATCACTCACCCTTATCCCCTTTTCAACCTCTGAAATCTTCACCTTATCCAACCACACCTTCCCCCCCTCTGCATATACTCCCGTACCTTTCTTTTCTTCTCCCGTAATCGTTACATCCATCAAACTAGCATTCACCGATCCCTCCATATACACCCCATACCCATCTCCCTTTTCAAACTGAATCTCTGTCTTACCCTTCACCATCAACATCCCATCCCCTATCATAACGATCCCCTTCTCTACCTCTTTTATCGATCCCCCTGTGATCGTCACCGCTCCACCCATTGCAGTTACCCCCAATTGTACATTTGAAATATCCACATCGGTCATCGTCCCCGAGCTCCCCATTATTACCCCAGTACTCCCATCTCCCCCAGTTCCCCTAATCGTCACCTTTGTCAAAGTAGCACTCTTTACCTTCTCTTCCACATATACTCCAGCTCCATCCCCTATAAAATGAATTGTCGTCCCACCCTTCACCGTCAGATCCCCTGCCAACACCTCCACCCCCTTCCAAACCCCTTTTATCGACCCCCCACTAACCATCACCGTTCCCCCACTCACATATACCCCGTAACCACTTCTCCCTCCCTTAATTTGTACATTTGTCAACTCAGTACTTGTCGCCCCTCCTCCCATATACACCCCATACCCCCGCGTAAAATGAATTGTCGTATTATCCTTCACTTCCAACGTCCCCTTTCCCATCATAACGATCCCCGTTTGCACCTCTTTTATCGACCCTCCCTTCACCGTCACCCTTCCTTCCCCCCCGCATATACCCCGTAACCACTTTTTTCTCCCTTAATTTGTACATCCTTCAACTCAGTACTTGTCGCCCCTCCTCCCACATACACCCCATACCCCCGCGTAAAATGAATTGTCGTATTATCCTTCACCATCAACATCCCATCCCCTATCATAACGATCCCCTTCTCCACCTCTCTTATCCACCCTCCCTTCACTGTCAGATTCCCTCCCTCCGCATATACCCCCGTACCCTTACCCTCTCCCTCTCCCTTAATCGTTACCTCTGTCAACTCAGCCGTCGCTGTTCCTCCCCACACACCCACCCCATACCCATTCTCCGTAACCGTAATCACCGTCCCATCCTTCACCGTCAACGTCCCACTTCCAGACATATCTATCCCCGTTTGCACATTTGTTATCGACCCTCCCTTCACTGTCAGATTCCCTCCCTCTGCATGTACCCCCGTACCCGTGCCATCTCCCCCAGTTCCCCTAATCGTCACCCCTGTCAAAGTAGCACTCTGCACCGTTGCTCCCACCTTCACCCCGGTTCCATCCCCCGTAAAACTAATTGTCGTATTATCCTCCACCGTCAACGTCCCACTTCCTGACATATCTATCCCCATTTGCACATTTGTTATCTCCCCTCCCTTCACTGTCAGATCCCCATTCCCTGTCACCTTTACCCCCACTTGTACCTTTGAAATACCCACACTGGTCAACGTCACATTTCCCGTCCCCTCCGCATACACCCCCATACCTTTTCCATTAGTTCCCTCAATCATCACATTTGTCAAAGTAGCACTTGTCACCGCTGTTCCCACCTTCACCCCATGTGTCCCCGTAAACTCAATCCTCGTCCCATCCTTCACCACCAACGTCCCCTTTTCCATATCTATCCCCGTTTGCACCTCTCTTATCCACCCTCCTGTGATTGTCACCGTTCCACCAGTCGCATTCACCCCCACTTGTACCTTTGAAATCTCCACCATATTCATCGTCACACTTCCCGTCCCCATCGCAGTTACCCCCGTACCACCCCCATTTCCCGTAATCACCGTCCCCATCAACTCAGCCGTCACATTATTTTGTATCTTCACCCCATATCCATCCGTAAAACTAATTGTCGTCCCCCCATCCATCACCAATTTCTTACCCCCCTCCATATTTATCCCCCACTTCACCCCTTTTATCGACCCCCCTGTGATCGTCAGATCCCCTGCCTTCACCTCTACCCCCCCCTGTACATTTGAAATATCCACACTGCTCATCGTCACCTTTCCCCCCTCCATCCACACCCCCTTACCCGTATCCTGACTCCCTCCCGTAATCTTCACCTTTGTCAACTCAGCACTTGTCGCCGTCCCCGACACCTTCACCCCATACCCATTCCCCGTAAACTCAACCGTCCCCATATTCATCACCAACTCCCCTGCCGCCGCATCCACCCCCATTTTAACCTTTGAAATCTCCACCATATTCAACGTGACTTTCCTCGCAGTCCCCGCATATACCCCCGTTCCACTTCCCGTAATCTTCACCTTTGTCAAATCAGCCGTCGCCGTCCCCCTCACATACACCCCCTGACTCCCTCCCGTAATCTCTCCCATATTCATCTCAAACTTTCCCCCCGTCGCATACACCCCATAGGTCTTCCCCGTAATCGTCACCCCTGTCAATTTAGCCGTCCCACTCTCCTGCACCCACACCCCCGTCCCATTCTTTCCCTCAATCGACCCCCCATTCATCTCAAACTTTCCCCCCGTCGCATACACCCCATAGGTCTTCCCCCCAATCGACCCTTCTGTTACCTTCAGCGTCCCCTTTGTCACCTGCACCCCTGTTTTGAAATTTGAAATATTCACACTGGTCAACGTGACTGTCTCCGAACTCTCCATCTTCACCCCCGTACCCGTACTCACAGCTCCCCCAGTTCCCTTAATCGTCACATCTGTCAACTTCGCACTCGTCACTTGATCCCCCACCTTCACCCCCGTCCCACCATCTGTAACCGTAATCGTCGACGTACCATTTATCACCAACTGCCCCTTTGTCGCCTCCACCCCTGTTTGCACCCCTGAAACATTCACCGTATTCAACGTCACCTTTTCCCCGCCCGCATATACCCCCGTACCCGTACCCTTTCCCGTAATCGTCCCCTCAAGCACCTTCAGCGTCCCACTCCCTGTTACCTTTGCCCCTGTTGTGACATTCTTCAACGTCACTTTAGTCAATTCCAACGTCCCACTTGATACCTCAGCCCCTGTTACTGTACCACTCCCATTAATAGTCAGACTCATCACATCAGCCTTCCCTGAGCCCTCCATCTTAATCCCCGTACTCTTTCCCGTAATATTTATAATTCCCTCTCCTCTTATATTAGCCGTCCCACTACCCTTAATCTTTATCGCTTCTGTCACCCTCTCAAAATTAACTGTCGTTCCCTTCCTCATCTCCACCTCTCCCCCTGTTTCACTCACCTCTATCCCCGTTACCGTAGTCATAGCTCCCTGCCCCCCGCTAATAGTCAGATCACCCCCATTACGCCCCACCGCCCTCTTATCAAAAACGACCTTTCCCCCCTTCTTCACCTCAATCATAACCCTCCCCCCATCCTTCCCTGCCTCAATCGCATTCTTCAACCCAAATGTCCCCCCATTTACCGTAATCACAGACCCTGAACCATCAACCTCCATCACCTTTTTCACATCTGTAATACTAACATTCTCCTTCAACGTCAGCCTCGCCCCCTGTTCCACCCTAATCGCCGATTTATCACTCCTATCACCATTTTTAACCGTCAGCAGATTATCTCCTATCGTAATATCTGTATCCGGCCCTATTATCTTCACAGCCTCCTCACCAGGTTCGCTATTCATATCTATTGTTCTCTCACCAGTCAGCGTCCTTGTCTTTGTCCTACTTTCACACTCGATCCTCCCATTAGGATCATCATCCCCCCACAACGCACCCCCCCCAACACTCTACTCCCACTACCAGCCATACCTTTACAATTACCCATATTCGTCTTTAAATATTGGGCATATACTTTTTGAGATGTAATAAGAGCCAGCCCAGCCACAATAGCCGTTGAGAGGACACATAAACAAACATGATGTTTTAAGACACGACGCATAACCATAACCCTACATCCTCTTTAAACCAATCCGATTAAAAGAGACAAACTGTTCATAAAAAAGATAAAAACAAAATCATTCCTGAACGGCTTACCACAAACCTAAACGCCCCCCCTTAAACCCCCTTACAAAAAAACATAAAACATTAACAAAAGGCTCTCTAAAAATGCCCTAAAATACAAAGCCTAAAACAAAAAGACTACACCTATAAAACACAAACCGTAAAACAAACTCGCCTAAAAATTACGCGATAAATCATACACAAAATCAGGTATTTTAAAGATAAACTCATTGTCTGACTCCCCCCCAATGTTCACCTACCGTCCTGAATAACCGAAGATATTTTTTTGCTCATAATTCACAGCATTACGCAAAACCAACCATTTGGCAGTTTTGCATAACAAATGTAGCAATAAATCTAGGTGAAAAATTTCTATCTTGGGAGATATCTTTAGAGTTGGGCTTTATAAATACCAACTATCAAGATTTCTTTTTAATTTGCTGTTATTATAGAACAGCTCATAAATACTACCCTTTTGCAGCTTACCGCTTTCTAAAGATTATAATAGCTGTATCGATCACTTTATAGACAAGCTTCTCACTCAAGTTAGCGATTAACTACTATGGTGCCAACGTTTACATACTCCCCCTAAAACATACAATAATATTACCATATATTGTTTTTTACTATTCACAATAACCCCGGATTAAATATGGCTGCTATTATAAACACAAAAACTTGTCAAAATTCAATTAAGAAAATAACTTAACCTCTTCTCCATCCCAAAAACAGTTCCTTATAATGCGAATTGATCAAAAAAGCTCTATTAATAGAGCTTTTTTCATAACTTAACTTTATAAACATTAGAATTTATAGGCCATACCTATACGGAAATCATTAGCTTTATAACTACGCTCAATTCCATTCTTTGTGAATTTCTGTTTACCAAAACCCGAATAACGATACTCTGTACGCAAAATAGTGTTACCTATCATCGCAAAATCAACACCAACACCAAAAATATAACCAATCATTGTCCTTTTTTCTCCTATTGTATTAATCATTATTTGACCTTGTTCTTCGTTCGATCTCAATAAGATATCTTGAAACTGCGTATAAGAAACACCACCAGCGATATAAGGCATAACACGATCAGCAACAAAACCGATACGTGCCCGCGTAGCACCAACCCATTTCTGTTTTAAAGTATGATTATAAGTTGCAAATTTAATTTTTGGAACAACGTCTTCATTATAAGTATCATAACCAGAAGCAGAAACTATTCCTTCAGAATCTCTCGTTACGTTTTTATTTTTTAACTCTTTATTTTCACCACCATCGTTTATATCAATAGTTTTTATGTCCTTTTTATTAAACAAAACTATATCCGTATCAACACCTAGAATAAAATTATTCCCGAAACTAACATTGGCACCTGCATAAAAACCTCCAACAAACCCTGAAAGTTTAGGCATAAAATCTTTCTTAATTAAAGCCCATTTTTCAACATCACCATTCTTTAAATAACTTGAACTTAGATCAGTTTTACTCGAAAAAACACCAATCTGACCTCCAAGATAAAAACCTGCCCAAGAAAAAACAGGAGTAACAATAACTGATGGCGCAACGGCCATCGATTCTCGAGGAATTATACCACTTTCTGCTCGTCCCGCAGAAAGTGCAAGAAAAACAAAAATAAATACTGTTATTAAATATTTCACATACATAAATTTCCTCCTTAGCTATGATAGCTCTAACGAATAATCTCACACTAATCTTCAAGAGAACTATGATAAAAATGATACAAGTACGGATAGAAATGAAATTTCATAGAAATTAAAAAATAAGTCTCTTTCACAAATCAAAGGTAAGAAGCACGGTGTACCTTAATATCTTTGTACTTGCCTAAAACTTGTCTGTGATATCAATTCAGTGTGATAAGTAGAATCTTTCACATTCAATTTATCTGTATGTGGAGTTACACTTTGCGTAAATTTTGCAATCTGTGTAGAGAGAACTTTGCATTGTTAAACGCTACCGCCCTACCTTATAGATTGTAATGCAAATTGTTGTAGCTTATGTACCTTGTCGAATATGCTTGCTAATTACTTTATTCAAAAAGAAAAAGTGATGAATCTACTTAGCACTCCCTCAGAACTATAGTGATACAAAAAAGTATTAGCACTTTTGCAGATACTAAAAAATATTAAATTATACTTTCTATATAAGTTTATATTTTACTTGTTTTTAATTACTTTTCTTTCCAGGAACATAACATTAGTGTGCTTTTGCATGATCAACTCTTATAGATATCCACATTAACTAAATTTTCACGTGTGATTTCTTTTATTGAACGGGCACCAATCAATGTCATAGCCACTCGCATTTCTTTAGCAAAAAGATCAAGGAGATGAGCAACACCTTTCTCACCTGTCGCAGCAAGCGCATAAGCAAAGGCACGGCCAATCATAACGGCATTCGCCCCTTGTGCCACCATACGTACAACATCAAGGCCAGACCGAACGCCAGAGTCAGCCAAAATAGTCAAATCACCTTTTACGGCCTCCGCAATTGTTGGCAATGCCCGCACAGTTGACAGCACTCCATCAAGTTGACGCCCACCATGATTAGAAACAACAATACCATCAGCACCAAATTGCACTGCTTCACGTGCATCTTGTGGATCAAGGATACCCTTCAGAATTATTTGTCCTTTCCAAAAATCCCGAATCCATTGTAAATCACGCCAAGCAATCGATGGATCAAAATTTGCATCGAGCCAACCAATATAATCTTCTAGTTTAATTTTCTTGTGAAGATAAGTGGAAACATTTCCAAGGTCATGTGGACGCCCCATAACACCAACATTCCAAGCCCAGTGAGGATGTACAACAGCTTGTAACATACGGCGTAACCTAGCATAAGGTCCAGACATCCCCGAATGAGCATCACGATAACGTGCACCAGGAACCGGCATATCAACTGTAAAAACCAATGTGCGTACACCAGCTGCCCAAGATCGCTCTAACACATCACGCATAAACCCACGATCTTTGAGAACATAAAGCTGAAACCAAAATGCATTTCCAACTGCTGCCTGTACTTCTGCAATAGAGCAAACTGAAACGGAAGATAAAGTAAAAGGAATACCTTTCGCAACAGCCGCACGTGCAGCTTTTACTTCACCACGACGCGCATACATACCAGTTAATCCAACAGGTGCGAGCACAACCGGCATACCTAATATTTGATCAAAAATCTGAATTGAAAGATCAACTTCTCCAACTTGCTTAAGAATCCGTTGACGTAATGTAAGTGCGTGAAGATCTCTATAATTACGCTGCATCGTTTCTTCAGCATAAGCACCACCATCAATATAGTGAAATAAAAAAGGAGGTAACCGACGTTTTGCTGCTTTGCGATAATCAAAAGTTGAAGAAATAATCACAGTGATACCCTTTTTCTATATATGAAATACCAAAGCTGTTTCCTCAAAAGATGAACTTACATATATTGGGTTAAAATCTATATTTTCAAACTCATTTAAAATGCTTAGATAGTTTTAATCCTTGTGCTTGATAATGCGAGCCAATATCATGCCCATAAAGAAGTGAGGGTCGATTTAGCATACGCTCATATACCAAATGACCGATCATTTGACCATGCTCCAAAATAAATGGAACCTCATGGCTACGTACTTCTAAAACCGCCCTGGCTCCCTTTCCACCTGCCTGTGTATGCCCGAATCCTGGATCAAAAAAACCTGCATAGTGTACTCTAAATTCACCAACTAAAGGATTAAATGGTGTCATTTCAGCAGCATAAAGCGGTGGAACATGGATAGCCTCTTGCGAAACTAAAATATAAAACTCATCAGGATCAAGAACCAATTCCATTTTACCACAATCATAAATAGGCTCCCAAAAATCTAAAACGTTAGCAACACAACATTGATCAATATCAATGACACTTGTATGATGTTTACCGCGATAACCCACAAGCCCCTCTTCGTTTCCTTTCAAATTAACAGAAAGCCCAATACCATCGTCACTAATATTGGGAAAATCATCTGATATAAGCATTTCGTTTCTATGCAAAGCATGTAACTCAATCCCATTCAAATAATTTTGCCCCTTACGAAATCGAAGTTGTGATAGACGCGAACCTGTACGCACTAAAATCGGAAATGTGCGTGGACTAATTTCAAGATAAAGCGGACCATGATAACCTGCACAAATTTTATCAAATTCTTGAGCATTATCTGTAATCACACGTGTAAAAACATCTAACCGTCCCGTAGAACTTTTAGGATTAGCGACCGCAGAAAAAACATTTGGCAAATCCAAACTTTCCAAAAGAGGAACAATATAAACACAACCTGTTTCTAAAACTGCCCCATCTTGCAAATCAAATTCATGTAATTTTAACCGTTCAAGCTTATCGAAAACTTTTGTATCCGGCCCTGGCATAAAGGAAGCACGTATACGATACGCTTTTTTTCCCAAACGTAAATCAATACTCGCAGGCTGTATTTGATCGGCATCAAATGAGCAAATAGCTTTAAGAATGCTATTATCAATTAAAACTTGTATATCACTATCTGCGAGAATACCGCTCGTGCATACCATATATCCTGCCTCTCATTTTTATTTGCCTCTTTTTGACCTAGATCATTAATTATCGTAAGTTTTGTTAAGAATATAAACTCATTCTTTACCGATGTATTCAACTGGTTTATAACCGCAATTAATGTAATTCAAAACTATAAAGATAGAACAGTCTTTGGTAAAGTGTGATCTAAGAGTAGAAACCTTGAACATTCCAATTATGTATTATTTCTTCCATTGAAAGTGAACAGAACCATTCTTAAAATATTATTTTCAACTTTCTCTCATTCTATACAGTCAAAACGAACCTTGTTAAATTAAACTATGATCATACGCCACCTCAGCGAAACCATTATTAACCAAATTGCCGCCGGTGAAGTTATTGAACGGCCAGCTAATGTTGTCAAAGAACTTGTTGAAAATGCTATTGATGCAGGAGCAACCCGTATCGAAATTGTTACAGCAAACGGTGGAAAAAATTTTATAAGAGTAAGTGATAATGGCTGTGGTATCTCAAAAGATCAATTAACTTTAGCGATTTCTCGTCATTGCACGTCTAAACTTGTCGATGATGTACATAATATTTGCTTCCTTGGTTTTCGAGGAGAAGCTTTACCTTCTATTGGTTCTGTTGCTAAACTTAAACTCATTTCACGAACACAAGACGCTGATAGCGCTGCTGAAATTATCGTTACTGCAGGAAAAATTGAAGGACCAAAACCTGCTGCTGCTAATTCTGGAACAACTGTTGAAGTTCGTGACCTTTTTTTTGTGACACCAGCACGACTAAAATTCATGAAAACTGATAGCGCTGAAATGAACGCTATCACAGATATGATTAAACGAATTGCCATCGCATTTCCACATATCCGCTTTTCTCTTTCTGGTAAAGATCGAACGCTCATGGAATTACCCGCAACTGAAAACAACACCCAAGGGCAATTAGAGCGTATTACACAGATTATGGGAAAAGAGTTTGGTTCCAACAGTATTACACTAAATGCTGAGCGTGAAACAGCTCGTTTAACTGGTTTTGCGTGTTTGCCATCTTTCAATCGTGGTAATAGCCTTCATCAATTTGTCTATGTTAATGGGCGCCCAGTGCGTGATAAGTTTTTATCGGGAGCAATCCGGGGGGCTTACACCGATGTTATGGCTCCAAATCGCCATGCTGTATCTATTCTTTTTATTGATTTGCCACCTGCCGATGTAGATGTCAATGTGCATCCAGCAAAAGCTGATGTAAGATTCCGTGATCCCGGTTTAATTCGCGGATTAATTATTGGAGCCATTCATGAATCATTACGTCAGACTGGCATTCGCCCCACCTCAACGGGCTCTAAAGCAATGTTAGCTGCATTTCAAAGACAATCATTCAAAACTTTTAGAAGCCCTCATCAGCCTTTTTCTTATAGTCCGCAGCCACAGTATGTTACACCAGGAACTACACCAACAGATCATAAACCAGTAGATATTCCCGACTCTGCTGATTTACGAGAAAATATCACCCCTATGATAGAGTATATAAACACACCTAGTAGTGACGTAAGTACTGTGACTCACCCCCCTACATCAGAAGAGTTACACTATCCATTAGGGGCTGCAAAAGCACAAATTCATAAAAACTATATTGTCGCTCAAACCAAAAATAGTTTGATTATTGTAGATCAGCATGCTGCCCATGAAAGATTGGTTTATGAAGCTCTTAAAAATGCACTTTACTCTAAACCATTGCCTTCACAACTACTGCTTATTCCTGAAATTGTAGAACTCTCTGAAGAAGATGCAGCGTGTCTTTTAGTGCATAAAGATGTTTTGCAGAAATTTGGTTTAGGAATTGAAGCATTTGGATCAGGGGCAATCGTAGTGCGTGAAACACCTACCATGTTAGGGGAAATCAATGCACAAGCTCTTATCAAAGACCTTGTCGATGAAGCGTCTGAATATGATACCACAGATAATTTAAAAGCAATGCTCAATCATGTTGCAGCGACAATGGCTTGTCATAGTTCAATACGTTCAGGACGCCTTTTGCATCCTAAAGAGATGAATGCTCTTTTACGACAAATGGAAGCAACACCTAATTCAAGCACATGTAATCATGGCCGCCCTACTTATATTGAACTCAAACTAGCCGATATAGAACGTCTTTTTGGAAGAAAATAAAATTTCACTCACTATTCTAATCTGAAAAAATATTTTTAATTCACTCTCGACTTTATAAAGCATCTTATGGCACTTTAATATGTCTTATAAGAATAGAAAGGACCCATAGAGAATGTTTTCTAATAATGAACGTAAAGCAACTATTCAGTATTCTAGTAATGGATACAAAATTGTGAAATACGGAACTTATACTCTTTGTGCTGTTAGCGGACAAAAAATCCCTATAGATGACTTAAAATACTGGAATCATCATCGTCAAGAGGCATATGCTAGTTGTGAATTATCCTATCGTCGTGAACTTGAATGCAATCCACATCTTCGCCAATTATTAAAAATAGCCAATGAAAACCCATAAAGCAGAAACTGGCACCTCCACATACAGATTAAAAAGAATGCTTGCGCTTCCTAAAACGGCTCATAACCTCTTCAAGCAACATACGACAAAAATTTGCTTGAACAAAATCGACTTCAACATCAAATACGGTAAGATTTTTTAACTCCTTTTGTAAGCCATTCGCTTGTATGCGAGTATAATCTTTAGCAGTTGTAGCCAGCCACAAATTTTGGATTTTAGCCTTCTGTGCAAGATTCTTTAGATCCGTACTAGTAAAAAAATAATGATCTGGATAAGAACACGTTTGCATAACATGACCAGACATTTCTTTAATGGATTCAAAAAACTTATCTGGATTGCCAATACCCGCAAACGCCAAAAAGGATTTTCCAGCAACCTCATCAGCAACCAAAGGTTTAAGACGAGCATAATGCAATGGTTTTCCAGAGCCCTCTACCACAAAAGCCACATCATTATGAGCAGCCGCATGACCAATGATTAAAACACTATCCATCAAAGAAAACTGAATTTCTAATGGTGCACGCAAAGGCCCTGCTGGAAAAACAGCTCCGTTTCCAAAACCACGCATTGCATCCACCACAAGTAATGCATAATCCACATAAAGGCGACGACTTTGAAACCCATCATCCATCAAAATAAGATCACAGCCCTCTTCTTTAAGACGTTGTGCCGCTGCATAACGATCAGGCGATACTGCAACCAAAGTATAACGTGCAAGTAAAAGCGGTTCATCTCCAACATCACGTGCATTGTCATATTTCTCATTAACAAGACGTACACCTTTAACCGTCCCTCCATAACCACGCGACACAATGCCAGGAACAAAACCAAGCTCTTTGGCTACTTTGGCAAAAGCAATCACAACAGGTGTTTTGCCCGCTCCACCTAGTGTAAAATTGCCAATACACAAAACTGGCAAATCAATAACAGGAGGCTGTCTTTTCATACGACAATGTGAAAAATAGTCATAAACTTTAGCAATTGGTGTAAATAAAAAATGTAAAATGTTTTTATTTTTCCACCAAAAATGGGGAGCTCTAATAAGCATACCCACCCCGACATTGACTTAAACTTGTCTGCATTATAAGTGGCTGCAAAAATGGATCAAGAATCTTTAATGTGCGCTCAAGTGCACCTGCCATATCTGTCGCTATTTCATAAGCTTTATTAACCATTTCTTGCCGACATGTTTCATCTGTTAAAAGCTTCTGTACTTGAAGTGCAAGCTGTGCGGTATCTTCAACTATACAAGCTGCATTATGAGATAAAAATTGTTCAAATATGTTTTGGAAATTTGCAACACGAGGCCCCGTTAAAATAGCTACACCAAGCAAAGCCAGTTCCAATGGATTATGACCACCATAACCACATAATGATTTACCAATGAAAGCAACTTTCGATAAGCGAAGAAAAAGCCCTACTTCCCCAATTGTATCTCCCAGTAAAATATCTGTATTTGCATCTGGGACAGCATGCCTGCTTCTACGAATAAAACGCAAGCTTTTATCACTACATGCCTTGATAATATCTTCTGAACGCTCAGGATGACGCGGAACAACGATTGTTAATAAATCTGGCCAATAATTTTTAAGAATTTTATGAACCTCAAAAACTATCTTCTCTTCCCCTTCATGGGTTGAAATAGCAGCCCAAACAGGACGATTTCCAATAGCATTACAGTAACGTGTAAGCAACGATTGGTTTACAATCGGAACAACATCAGTTTTAAGATTACCAGAAAGTGCAACAGACTTTACCCCAAGCGTGCGGTAACAAGCTACATCCTTTTGACTTTGACAAATAACCATATCAATATGTTTTAAAATGTGCTTAGCAAGGGGTAACCGTTTTTGCCACGCCTTAAAAGAATTTTCAGACATACGTGCGTTAATCAGAATTTGTGGAATGCGCATTTTAGCAAGCGTTTTTATACGTAAAGGCCAAATTTCTGATTCACAAATCAATACTAAATCAGGCTTCCAATTGCTGATAAAACGACATATAGCCGATTCTAAATCCAATGGAGCATATTGATGAATTAACCGATTGCCAAAATGCTTTTTCACAAGAGTGGAAGATGTCACAGTAGTTGTTGTCAACAATACATTAATTTTTAAAGATAAAATGTAGTTAATAAGCGGGAAAAGAGAAAGTGTTTCTCCAACACTAGCCGCATGAAACCAAATCAATGGACTTTGAGGACGTGCTTTATGACTTTTGCCCAAACGTTCTTTCTGACGGCCCCGTTCTTCCTTTCCACACATAGTACGATAAAATAAATAAAAAGGCACTATAGGGCGCGAGCAAAAGCCAACTATCCGATAAATTGAAAGAGCTATTCGTGCTTTTAATTCTATCATCTTCAATAAACTTTATTCACCTATTGCAAGACGGTTATAAGCTTCATCTGTTAAGCGATTCATCATATCTGTTAATTGCACGCGCCTTTCTTCTAACACAGCATTACTTGCATCTTTGGAAACGAAAAATGCCTCCCCAATGAGAACAATTGAACGCCCAAAAGGTAATGGAATTGCAGTTTTATCCCATGTTTTTTCAAGAATTTTCTCTCTTGAAAAAGCGTATACACAAGGAATAATAGGACGACCAGATAATTTGGCTAATAAAATAATTCCTCTCCCAACTTCACGTGCTTTTTCATGCGAGATATCCGCAATCATAGCTGCCGTTTTCCCAAATTTAAGAGCGTTTTTTAGCGTTAATAACGCCTGCACCCCCCCTTTATTTACGTGATGCGTTTGGCCTCGCCCCCCTGAACCACGTACAATTTCAAGTCCCAATTTTTTTGCCAATTGTGCATTTATTTCTGCATCTGCAGAACGAGAAAACATAGCCATAACCACTTCATCTTGAGAACGCAGAAAAGGCGCCATAATATGGCGCCCATGCCAAAATGTGATAATAAATGGATTATAAGCATTATAAGTCTTCCTAAGATCATCTGAACTTTTTAATCGCGGATTTGTCCAATAAACAAAACGTAGATAGTTCACCAATAACCACACGATAAAAACTTGTACAAACCACGTTTTCATCAATGAACCACGATTTTTTCGCCAAAATCGCTTTAAAACACTATCCTCTTTCTTTTGAAGAATTTCACTCATCTTAATGTCAAATCCGTCAATTTAATCTGACTGCTTTATTGTAGCCGAAAAATAATGTTTGAGTACTTAAATTTATTATGCATCACTTATTTCTGGATCAAGAAGTCGGTGTAAATGCACAATATAATAACGTTGTAACGCATTATCTACGCTACTTTGCGCCTTTGCCCGCCACGCGGTGTGAGCTGATTGGTAATCTGGGAAAATACCCACTATATCCAAATCACTAATATTTTTAAATTGATTATCATCAAGATTTTTTAATTCCCCACCAAATACAAGGTGCAATAACTGCTTTTTCTTGTTGGTTTCATTCATTACTGCCTCCACATCATTAAATTTTTAGTTTTATGTTCATTTGATTAAACTAACTTTGCTTGACGAACAACATCTATCATATTTTGACAGCAATTATTTTCACCGGCAATTAAAAAGCCATATTGATAAGGCTCAATTCTATAAGAAATAAATGATGCATCAAGTGATATAAAACATCCACCACACTCTTGCAAAATAAGATCAGCAGCAGCAATATCCCAACCATGACAATTTGGTCGAACCAACACAAGATCGATCTCACCTTGAGCAACAAGAGCTATACGATAGGCAAGAGAAGGAATATAACGAAAAAAATTAACCTGATTTAAAAAATCGCACGGTAACTTTTGAGCAACTGATTGATCAACAGAAATTCTATATTTCCGATTAACATAAGATGATATTAAGTGAGGCAATTTTATACCATTTAATGTCGCCCCTTGACCACTGGCAGCAGCATAAACATCACCTTTAGCCGGACACTGTAAAACACCCACAATAGGACGTCCATTTTCAATAATAGCAACTGAAATACACCAATAAACACTTCCAGAAAGAAAACCACGCGTTCCATCAATGGGATCAACCATAAAATAGCGTTCATAAACCTGTTGTTTTTGATTATCCTCCATTTCTTCTGAAATCCAACCATAAGTCGGTCGTGCTTTTAAAAGTTGTTCCCTCAAAAAGTGATCAACTGTGAAATCCGCCTCACTAACCGGTGAATTGCCATCTTTGATCCAAATTTCTTGCTCATATCCAAAATATTTCATCGCTAAATCCCCCGCTTCCCGACAAACATCAAGCAAAAGATTAAGGTCAGAATGATAATGCGTGTTATTTTCCTGCAAGTGTCATTCCTTCAATTAATAATGTTGGAGAAGCTGTTGCATAACGTCGATCAATATCAGTGGCCGGTGTTAAATGCGCTAACATATGAAGCAAATCAGAGCCCAGAGTTACTTCGCTCACTGGATAAGCGATTTCACCATTTTCAACCCAAAAACCGGAAGCACCACGACTATATTGACCGGTAACAAAATCAACCCCATGCCCAAACAATTCTGTAACATAAAAACCATTTCGTAAAGCTTTTATCATATCATGAGGTGATGCTAAACCCGGTTCAATAGCAAAATTAGTACTCGCTGGTTGAATAAATGATCCACAACGTACACCGTGCCCATTGGTTTCAAGCCTCAATTCACGAGCTGTTGATGATGAAAGAAGCCAAGTTTTTAAAACACCATTTTCAATAATATTCAATGTTTGCCCTTCTACCCCTTCACCATCAAAAGGACGAGAAGCATTTCCACGCAATCTCAAAGGTTGATCTGTTACATTGACATTAGGTTTCATTACCCTTGTCCCTTGTAAATTTTGTAAAAGGCTCGTTTTACGAGCAACCGATGCTCCATTAACCATACATGCAATATGCGCAGCAATTTCGCGAGCTACACGCGGATCAAAAATAACATCAACTACCCCAGTAGCTGCACGAACTGCTCCTAAACGCCGAACTGCTCTTGATCCTGCATTTTTGCCAATAACTTCTGCGTCTTCTAAATCAGAAAAATGTAAAGAAGTTGTATAATCATAATCTCGTTCCATTTCTGTACCCTCACCAGCAAGTGCGCTACAAGAACGTGAAAAACAACTAGAACGATACGCCTCACAAAAGCCATTACTGGTTATAAGAACAAGCCCACTATTGCCGTAAGCCGTTGTAGCACCACCAGAATTGTTGACCCCCTTAACATCAAGAGCTGCAGCTTCAATTTTCAAAGCATCTTCCGTTAAGAAATGACTTTGCGGAATAAAATCATCAAAAAGATCAAGATCTTTAGGATGAGTGACTAAATATCTTTTATCTACTAAACCTTCAAACAAATTGTCAGGTGAAGCCTTAGCCATCGCAACAGCACGTTCTGCTAATTCTTCCGGATATGATGCTAAATTAGCAGAAACACTTGCTAGTTTTTTCCCAACAAAAACTCTTAATGTAAAATCATCACTTTCTGAAGCTTCTGTTGACTCAATTTTGCCCAGATGAACCGATACACGAACAGAATGCGAACGAACAATAACAGCATCAGCAGCATCTGCCCCAGAACGCCTTGCCGCTTCAATCAATGAAACAGCTTTATCAATTTGTTCTTCGACAGTCATTATGAGCTCCTTCAAATATTTACCATTTACAATGATAAATCACTAACAAAATCATACAAAATATCATATTTATAGCCAAAATACGCACTATTAATGCACCATTGAGCTTTCAATTAATTGCGAAATTTCCCTCTTAGCTTCTTCACGAAAAGGCGCTAAACGTTGTAAAATTTCTTTGGCTTCAAGAAAGTCTAAAATATGAATCCCGTCAATAGGAGGCCGCAATAAAAGATCCAAGTTTGAAAACCGCAAACGTGCTGTAACAAGCGCCTGTTGTCCTATAACACTTGCAGCAATAAGGCTTTCTGCAACCGAGACATGTCCATTTTTACAATCAACTATTGGTGGCCCGATAACATCGACACCAATTGAAAGATCAACTGGTTCAATAAAACAATCAAAAGGTACCGGATTACAAACCGCCCCATCAACTAACAAAATATGATTGCGCAAAACTGGTTTAAATAAGCCAGGAATAGCAGAGGATGCAGCTAAAGCTGAACGCAAATCTCCTTCTTGAATAATAACCATTTCTGCTGTTTTTAAATTTGTAGCCACAGCACAAAAAGGAATTTTTAAAGCACAAAAATCTCGAGGAAAATCGTGAGGTAAAAAACTCTCTAAAATAGACTCCAAATTAAATTGCAAAAAACGTAAACCGCATTCCCATAACTCTTTCCATGAAATCGGCATCAAAGACCATAAACGACGCAGAGCGTTATCCGAATGAGAAAAAGTTGAAAGACAATAATCTTCCCAATCAGCTTGTGTCATTCCAGCAGCTAAACCCGCACCCACAATCGAACCAATAGAAGACCCAACAATAACACTTGGTTTTAAACCCAAATCTTCAAACGCTCCAATAACCGGAAGATGACCAAAACCACGCGCTCCCCCACTACCAAACGCTAAACCAATTTTCATTTTATCTTGCCTCTTTCACTCTTCAATTTCTAAGCAAATATAAAGCAACACCCCCTATGATTTGTACCATCCATACTGATCAATTCTTTAATATACTAACACGACTAACGTCAGTTTTTTATTTTAAAATTCTTAGCAATTAATCTGACTTAATCAAATATAATAATACTGATTACATTTTAGCGCGTCTATATATAACTAATTAGCACTCCTCAATTTTATTATTCATAAACTTTGCCACAATGTGTCAGAAAATACCCTTATATTTTTGTATCACATAAAAACAAATTGCATTTCTATTGCCTATTTTACTTGCTCTAACTTATATTTATCAACCTTTTTTACTTTAATAGGGTTCATAGAAAATACCCTACGCACTTATGTAAAATTGTTACTATGATATATCACTGAAAATAGTATACCTTTTTTAGAGATCGAAAGCACATTTGTTTTATTTTAGTAGTAATCATTCACCATATCTACGTTTTTTAAACTATTAAAAAAATGCACTCTATAAAGTAAGACAAAATTTCATACACTTACTAAAAATCACCATCACACTAGGTTTAATCCATTAAAAATATTATTTAAAAGTAAACTCATGAAAATTATGATTATCTTTAAAATACTCAGATAAATAAGTTTAAAGGCGAATATAACTAATCATTATGAATGAATGACTTTTCTCAAAGTTAAAGATTATGATTGAAGCTTATAAATACGTATAGCTGTTTCACTATAAAAGCGTTCATCATCTAAACACAATATATCGGGTAAATTAATAACCGCCTCTTTCATTTCTTCAAGCACAAAAAGTGCTCCAGCTTTTGCCCACCCACCTTTAAGAACCTCTACAAAAGCTTTTTCACCCAGACAATAACCATAAGGAGGATCTGCAAAGATAACATCAAATGGAAGTATTGTTCCAATATTACCAAGTTTAGTAGCATCACGACGCAAAATTCGCCCAATTGCTTGTAATCCAAAAGATTCAATATTTTTCTGAATTAAACCGCGCCCTTCAACTGAATTTTCAACAAAAACAGCAGCTTTTGCACCACGTGAAAGTGCCTCAATGCCCAAAGCACCAGTGCCAGCAAAAAGGTCAAGAACACGCTTATTTTCCCAAAACTGTTCTTCTCGACTCATAAGAATATTAAAAAGACTTTCGCGCGTACGATCACTCGTTGGGCGAATGGATTGACCAAGAGGAGATGATAAAATACGCCCAGCAAATTTACCGCCAATAATCCGCACATCAGTCTCCAGAAAACTTAGATGTTTTTATTCCATTTCTTACAGGTTTAAATTTGTTTACACTAACACTATAAAACTTACGCTTTTGCCTACTATCTGGAAAACGCTTATCATAATCACCCTTGATAACTTTCCCCTTCTTTTTAAAAAGCTGATCTTCCTTGCCAGAAGCGCGTGTTGCATCATAAGGTATTTTGCCACGTTTTTTATTGAAATTAAAAGATTTCTCTTTTTGCAATTGGCCTTCTAGTAATTTTTCTTTTTCTCTACCTGAAAACCTTTTACCAACATAATCACTTGCACGATTATGATAACTATCTTCATTATAGCAAAATTTCTTATGCTCAACCTGTGGACGTACACCAGGAGCCATCCAAACATTAGAATGGCGTGAACGCAGTGGCAAATTCTTTGTTTTACCCATAGATTGTTCATCAGATTTCGTATTCAATCGTACCCGACGACCTTCACAAAAGCCACCTTGCTTTTCATGCCGTGTATCATTTATACGCGAAACAATCTCATTATCACCTGCTAAAACAAGCTTTTTACTGTTTTGTTTTTTTATAGAAACCACAGAATTTGAAAATGGTTTAAGAATAGGAGAATCAAAATCTGCATCGGCTTGTGCAATCAAACGTTCACCTAATTGATCACGCAATACCCTGCCTTTTAACTCACGAACCTCCCCTTTTTCTAAATCAGAGAGTTGAAATGGACCATAAGATATACGAATTAAACGATTAACCGATAACCCTAAAGCTCCTAAAACATTCTTAATTTCACGATTTTTTCCTTCATGCAAAGCTACAGAAAGCCATATATTCGACCCCTGCTCACGTTCAATTAATGCTTCAATCGAACCATAAAAAATACCCTTAATCGCAATACCATTTTTAAGGCTATCAAGCTTACTCTGTTTAATTTTTCCGTGGGCACGTACACGATATTTTCGCACCCACCCCGTTATAGGGAGCTCTAATATACGCGCTAAACCACCATCATTAGTCAACAACAAAAGCCCTTCTGTATTAATATCAAGCCGACCCACAGACAAAACACGGGGCATTTCTTTCGGCAAATTATCAAACACTGTTGGTCTTCCCTCAGGATCACGGTTGGTTGTAACAAATCCTGCCGGTTTGTGATAAAGCCATAACCGTGTTCGTTCCGCAGGAGGCAAAGATTTGCCATCAACTGTAATAACATCAGAACGCGTAACATTAAAAACAGGCGTAGTTACAACTGCCCCATTAACGACAACACGCCCTGCGATAATCATCATTTCTGCATCACGACGCGATGCTATACCAGCACGTGCTAATCTTTTAGCAATCCGCTCACTTTCATTATTTTCATCCATTTTCTTTCTACTCTGCTCCCCCTCAGATTGTTTAGAAAATTTATCACATGCACCATACCGTTTATTCTGAAAAAAGAGAGTAGTACTATCGTTTGTCATTTTCTATCCTCTAACAGCAACAATATGCACTGTTTACTTTCAACTTAACTGTAGACACTTTTAAAGAAATGATAAAATTTCTTTTATCAATAAATTAAGTATAAGACGTTCAATTACTTCACAGCAAATTTCTATAACCATTTGATCACCTATTCTCCTACATAGAAAGAAAAATATGACTCTTACTCCTATGGAAATAGCCCTTTTAGAAGCACAATTGGCAGCAAAGCAAAACGAAATCCCCGTAGGTGCTGTCATTATGCGTGGTAAAATAATCATTGCACGCATCGGAAACTGCATAAAAACTGCATGCGACCCTACAGGACATGCAGAAATACGCGCCATTCGTATAGCTTGTGAAATGCTACAAAGTGAAAGAATTCCTGACTGTGACCTCTATGTAACACTCGAACCTTGTGCTATGTGCGCTGCGGCCATTTCATTTGCACGCATACGACGCCTCTATTACGCAACAAGCGACCCAAAAGGCGGTGCTATTGAACACGGTCCACGCCTTTATCAACAACCAACTTGTCATCACATACCTGAGGTCTATTCTGGTTTCAAAGAAAAAGAAGCAAGTCAATTGCTTAAAGAATTCTTTGCTCAAAAGCGAAATTAAAAACACATTTCATCTTCGCCTCAAACACCTACTCTTTAAACAATAACCCCCTCTTAAAAAGGCCACAAGCTCTTCTTGTCACCAGATTTTGCTTTTCTTGCAGCACGTTTCCTTTTACGCTCTTTTACTGATTCATCGAATCCTTTTTGACCAACGGGTGCAGTTTCTGCTGGTTGACGATAAATTAAAGGCGGCTCACTAAGATCTCTTTGGTAATTTATATATCCCTCACTTGCTGCTTGTCGACGGAACAAATACTTCTTACGTCGTTGTTTCACATTTACTTGTGGGGAGTTTCCTACACTATCCTCTTGAGGCGGAGGTAAAACTGCATGTGAATTTGGCTCTGGATATATAAGCTGCGGACGCGGTTTCATAATAGGCTGATTATTATCCGTTGAATTGGATGGAACAAGGTTCACAATATCATCAACAAATTGCAATGAAACCGCCTTATCTGTCCCATAAGTGGGGGCAGACAAATGACACCCTGCCAAAATAAAGCATACACTGAGGATGCTTATTAATACTATTTTGACTTCACGCTTTTTCACTGCTTATCCATTTTTCAAACGTATGATTCACATTATATCCACTTTAATTGCTGGGGATTAGCTATCTACGTACAAATTTGCTCACCTGTAGACATAATAATGTGTTTTGCACTTAACATAAAAGGCTCCCTTCAGCAATTACAGAATTCACATGATAAAAAACTATTGAATACCGCTTACTTCAATTATTCTAATTTAGAATCTTTTCAATTTTCGTCAAGTTCCTGTAATTCTCGCAAAGCAGCCGCATCACGAGCAGAGACATCAGGATAAGCTGGATCACTCCCAACATCTTGTGTATAACGCCATGATCTGGCACATTTTGCACCTAAAGCCTTACTTGAACATACACCAACACCTTCAACATCATTTAAAATAAAAGCATTTGAAGGTGGTACATCCTCAATAATCGTTAGAGCACTGGTAATACAAATTTCCGCCATATCCAAATTGTCTAACGCTTTCAATAAAACTGGATTAGAAATAAAGACAACAGGTGCTGCTTCTAAAGATGATCCAATACGTTTTTCTGCCCGTTCAAGCTCTAAAGCGCCCGTAACAACTTTCCGAACTTGCCGAACTTTTTTCCAACGCTCAGCTAATACCTCATTTTTCCATTCTTCTGGAGCAGAACGAAATTGCTCTAAATGCACTGAACAACTTTCTGGATAACGCTCCAACCATGCCTCTTCCATTGTAAAAGGTAACATAGGAGCAAGCCACGTTACCATCCGTTCAAAAATCTCACGAACAACCTGTAAAGAAGCTTTACGCTTTTTTGATGAAGGTGCATCACAGTAAAGAGAATCTTTGCGGATATCAAAATAAAATGCAGATAACTCAATGATCGAAAAATCTAATAATGCACGCATAATTTTTTTAAAATCAAATGCATCGTAGGACTGATTAATCAATTGATCGAGCTCATAAAGCCGATGCAGTATAAACTTTTCAAGATCCGGCATAGCACAATAAGGTATTTCTTCCCCTGCATCATGCGTTAAAGTTCCGAGCATCCAACGAATTGCATTACGCAATTTACGATACAAATCCACATTTGTCTGAAGGATCTTTTTGCCTAAACGCTGATCTTCCCAATAATCAGTCGTCATCACCCAAAGACGAAAAATATCAGCGCCAGAGGTTTTAATGACATCTTGTGGAACAACTGTATTCCCCAAAGATTTAGACATTTTTTTGCCATTCTCATCCAGAGTAAAACCATGTGTAATCACTGTTTTATAAGGTGAGCAAGCACGCGTCCCACAACTTTCCAAAAGAGAAGACTGAAACCAACCACGATGCTGATCCGACCCTTCAAAATAAACATCAGCAGGCCATTTCAAATCAGCACGACCTTCTAAAACAAAACTATGAGTCGACCCAGAATCAAACCAAACATCTAAAATATCACGTACCTGGTGCCAAGACTCATGCACACGTGCACCCAAAAAACGTTCACGCGCCCCTTGTGCAAACCACGCATCTGCACCTTCCGCTTCAAAAGCCTGCAAAATACGCTCATTGACTTGTTCATCTTTAAGAACAACACCATCTTCATTAGCAAAAATACAAATCGGGACACCCCAAGCTCGTTGACGAGAAAGTACCCAATCAGGGCGATCTGCTATCATAGAAGCTAAACGATTTTGACCAGAAGACGGAACAAAACGCGTTATCGAAACAGCCTCTAAAGCTCGACTGCGTAAAGTTGAACCATCACCCAAATCTTTATCCATTGAAATAAACCACTGCGGCGTATTACGAAAAATTACTGGTTTTTTGGAACGCCAACTATGAGGATATGAATGCTTTAAACGACCACGTGCAAATAATCGATCCGCTTGAATTAAAGCATCAATAACCTCTTTATTTGCATTACCCATTTTACCATTATCATCAATAATACGGGCAGCCCCTTCTTTACGTTCTGGCCCAAAACCAGGGGCATCTTTTGTATAAAAACCAGCATCATCAACGGGAAAAGGAATAGCTGTATCGATACCAGTCTGCTCCAATGCAGATTTATAACTATTCCAAATTTCAAAATCCTCACGCCCATGGCTAGGCGCTGTATGGACAAAACCTGTACCAGAACTATCCGTTACATGGGGGCCATCAAGCATCGCAATCTTATAGAGATATCCCCCAGCTAAACCTTTTAATGGGTGGGACAGAACAAGAGATTTAAGTTCATCATCTAAAACAGAGCGCAAACGCTTAAGAACAAGTTTCGCTTTTTCTGCACAACTATCAGCCAAAGCATCAGCAAAAAGAAGTTTTTCACCAGCTTGGGGGCCAAAAGTATTTTCCGCACTCTCAACCTCATAAACACCATAAGAAATCTTAGAAGCATAACTAACTGCACGGCTTCCAGGAATTGTCCATGGTGTTGTTGTCCAAATTACCACAAAGGCATCACATAAATCATGAGTACAAGAGTGTAAAATAGGATATTTAACCCAGATAACCTCAGACTCATGATCGTGATATTCAATCTCTGCCTCAGCCAAAGCCGTGCGCTCCACCACAGACCACATCACAGGCTTTGAGCCACAATAAAGTTGATCTGACATAGCAAATTTTATCAATTCACTAGCAATGCATGCTTCTGCATGAAAAGCCATCGTCGTGTAAGGATTTTTAAAATCTCCAACAATGCCAAGACGTTTAAATTCTTCACTTTGAACGGTGACCCAATATTGTGCAAACTCACGACACTCTTGACGAAATTCGTTAAGGGGTACATCATCTTTATTTCTCCCCTGTGCACGGTATTTTTCTTCAACTTTCCATTCAATCGGAAGCCCATGACAGTCCCACCCAGGAACATAATTTGCATTAAAACCACGCATTTGAAATGAACGCACAACAACATCCTTTAAAACTTTGTTTAAAGCATGCCCAATATGAATATTGCCATTTGCATAAGGCGGACCATCATGGATAACATAAAGTGGACGATCTTTTGCTTGTTGACGCAAGCGAGTATAAAGATCCATCTTTTCCCACCGAGCCATTAATTCTTGCTCTTTTTGCGGCAATCCTGCACGCATAGGAAAATTTGTTTTTGGCAAATAAAGAGTTTTTGAGTAATCTATTGTTTCATTTTTCACAGTCATTGTGAAACGTTCCTGTCCACTTTTATGATTTTATTTCTGCATAATTCCCCTAACCCCTGCAACGATGGTTGTTTAATTTATGCGGAAGGTCGAAATAATAATTCGTATGAAGCAACGATTAAGAAGAAAATATCATCACGCATCAGGGCTTTATCACAAAAACAGCAAAAAAAGAAACCCCAAAATAAATTTATCAAAAAAATAAAGGCCCTACCAAAGACAGAGCCTTTAAAAACTTAAATCTTTTCCAACAAATTAAAATTTGTATGCTACACCAACACGGAAATCATTGGTCTTAAAATCAACTTTAGCGTTGTCATTGATAAATGATTTTTTACAAAAGTCTGAGTAACGGTACTCTGCACGTAACATAACACTATCAGTCATTGCAAAATCAACACCGGCACCAAGAGTGTAGCCAACCATCGTTTTTGAATCTGATAATTCTTCATCAGGTGTTTCAGTGGTTGCGCCTTGAGCTTTTGTTGTAACTGAAGCTTTAATCTGCGAATAAGCAACACCACCAGCAACATAAGGCATAATACGATCAAAAGCAAAACCAAGACGAACGCGTGTAGCACCAGACCATTTATCGCTAAAAGTCACTTCTCTCTTAACTGGTTGACTAACTTTATCCCCAACTTTAATCATTGGATACATGCCTGAAAGTAGAAGGTCGTTTTTCTCTTCATTTTTATCTTGTCCTTCAGTACCTGGTTTTTGTGAGGTTCCCTCTCCATTACCTGGATTTGCAGACACTTCATATGACTTTGACATACTAGCTTTTTTTCCAGACCAAACGATATCTGTGTCAACACCTAAAACAAAGCCATTGCCGAAATCAACGTTAGAACCTGCGTAAAAACCCCCTACAAAACCTGAAAATTTAGGAAATGTCTTATTGTTTCCAAGAATCCCTTGTATGTCACCAGAAGTCTGCACCCAATTACTGTTACTTGAAAAACCACCGATCTGGCCACCAAGGTAAAAACCTGTCCAAGAAAAAGCAGGAGCAACAACAACTTGTGGCAACACTGTGGTTGGTCTTTCCTGAACTGGCATATCTGCTGCTTGAGCTGCAGAAGCTGAAACTAAAGCGAAAATAGACGCTGTTATTACACATTTTATATTCATAACTTACTCCATAGCTAATGTGTGAATACGGAGTTTATATAAATCACATTCGCTAAATATCTGTAGCAAAAAAGACACACTTTTCAATTAAACGCTGAGAGTTCCATTAAAAAATAAATTTATCAAAAAGATAAAGGCCCTGCCAAAGACAGAGCCTTTAAAAATTTAAATTTTTCAACAAATTAGAATTTGTATGCTACACCAACGCGGAAATCATTGGTTTTAAAATCAACCTCAATACTGTCATTGACAAATGTCTTTTTACCAAAGTCTGAGTAACGGTACTCTGCACGTAACATAACACTGTCAGTCATTGCAAAGTCAACACCGGCACCAAGAGTGTAGCCAACCATCGTTTTTGAATCTGACAAGTTTTCAAGAGGTTTCTCTACACTTGTGCTAGGTTTCTCTACACTTGTGCTTTCAACTTTTTGTGCACCTGAAGCTTTAGCGTTTTCTACTGAAGCTTTAAGTTGCGAATAAGCAACACCACCAGCAACATAAGGCATAATACGATCAAAGGCAAAACCAAGACGAACCCGTGTGGCACCAGACCATTTATCGCTAAAAGTCACATTAGAATCAGGTCTTACGCTCTCTGCCGGAACTAGTGGGACTAGTGGGATTGTTTCCTCTCCACGCGCTGCGAATCTTGTCTTATCATTAACCTGAGGTAAACCATCAGTCTGAGGCACAGCATAGCTTATTGATGCTTTGGCTTTTTCTCCAGACCAAACGATATCTGTGTCAACACCTAAAACAAAGCCATTACCGAAATCAACGTTAGAACCTGCGTAAAGCCCCCCTATAAAACCCGAAAACTTAGGAAATGCTTTATCATTTTCAAGAATCTCTTTCTTTGCACCATCAGTTTGTGTTGAGCTGCTCTTACTTGAAAAGCCACCGATTTGACCACCAAGATAAAAACCTGTCCAAGAAAAAGCGGGAGCAACAACAACTTGTGGTAACACTGTTGTTGGTCTTTCCTGAATTGGTATATCCGCTGCTTGAGCTGCAGAAGCTGAAACCAAAGCGAAAATAGACGCTGTTATTACACATTTCATATTCATATAATTTACTCCATAGCTAATGTGTGAATATGGAGCTTATATAAACTACTTTCGCCAAATATCTGTAGTAAAAAAGACACACCCCTCAATTAAACGTTGAGAGTTCCATTAAAAATAGAATTCTTTATCACTTAACCTTAACAAAAGATTACAATTTATATGCCACACCCACACGCAAGTCATGGGTGCTATAACTAACGTTTACCGGATTCTCCATAAATTTCTTTTTACCAAAATCTGAATAACGATATTCTCCACGAAGAATAACATTATCACTTATTGCAAAATTAACCCCCGCACCAAGAGTATAACCAATCATTGCTTTTTTTTCTGCCATTAAATTCAAAGAATTAGCTGAATTAACTAAAAACCAAGGGATGATTTGAAGCTTCGTATAAGCAATGCCACCAGCAATATAAGGCATAATACGACCAGCAGCAAAACCAATACGAATCCGTGTGGCGCCAGCCCATTTTTCCTTACGAGTGGTATTATAAGTTACCTCATTACCTACTTTAACTGAACCAGATTTTTTGTGCCCAAAACGATTAACGAGCGCATTGTGTACAAGAGCTGATTGATCACCAACAATCATCCTCTTTCCAAATTGCACATTCTTTTGGTTAGACAAAACGATGTCCGTATCAACGCTTAAGATAAGGCCATTATCGAGCCTAAGATTAGAACCTACGTAAAAACCACCTATAAAACCTGCAAGATTATGCTTATCGCTCGAAGCCATTTGAGATTTTTTACGAACAGTATTTTTACCAGAAATAACACGAGGACTTATAGAAAGTTTGCCCAATGCCCCACCAATTTGTCCACCAAAATATAAACCTTCCCAAGAAAAAATAGAAGGAATAAAAACTGGCATTGGCTCTTGAATAACCATATAACTCGATGCCCGCACGACAGAAATTAAAGCCAAAGTAAGAGCGCATATAATAATAAGGCATCTTATCATAGATTGATCTCCATAATATGATTCAAAATGTATTTTATAATATTTTATTTCAATTATCTATAGAAAAATAATTTTCAGCTCTTATTAACAATGAAAATACATATTATAGAAATGAATATGATAAGTCATTTATTTGTTTATTATTGATAAAATCAATTCACAGATTTACCAATAGCAGTTTAATCTAAAAAAAATAGTAATAAATAATAGAAAGATATCTGACTATTTGACAGAATAAAAACGTAGCAAACCACCCAACTAATAAAACTATAAATAACAAACTCAGAATCTTTTTAATACATAACAAACTTTATATGTTTAAATACTATACGGCATTGTACCGTTATGTATATCCTTATATTGCTTAATAAATCCCTTTTCCCCTACACTCCATTAACCTGTTCACTATAATACTGAACTCCTCCATTAAATAATTAGGTAGGATAATAAACAGATATTGGCTCTTAAAATAAGCACACCATCAAAATAGAGGCAAAACCTTTTCAACGTCTCAACAAATGAGATTTTACAAGTCACAAAAGCCCAATAATCGTGTAGCAAACCGTAAATTTAAAGCTCTCGTTTAAGCGCTTACCGAAATTTAAAACTCATATTTCGCACAAATAACAATTGTTAAGAATCACCCTCCTATCAACCACAGCAGAAACGTAAATAAATAGCGCTTTTAGTGTTATTGGTTAAATAACTAGAAATGCCGATCATTCATTTCTACTGATTGATTAAACTTAAAATAATACTCTAAAATCCGAGATAGCTAATAACGCAAACAACATCAAATAAGACACAGGAAAATGCAAATACACTTACCTCACTTTCATTATTTTTGTTTACAATATCAATGAAACCGCTTCACTATTGACTAAAAATTCAATGACTGTATTTTCGACCACACTGTTGAATGTTGTGATCTTCTACTTAATGATATCAGATTTTGTCTGATTCTATTACTTCCAATTAAAGAAACTACATAGCCCTGCCCATAATCTGTTATTCATTTATTTTGACTAAACAAGAAATATTTAGAAAAGCATCATCCATAAAATTACTGTCCTGCTTACCAAAATGCAAAGCTGTAGAAGCAAAAGTGTTAGCACTAGATATTGCTAACACTCTCACACTCATAAGATTAGCTCCCTGAACGAAAAGGATTGAACCAAAAGTGAAAAAATACGAACCCAAGACGTTTTATATTCAATAGATTAATCTCCAATATAAAATATCCAAAACGGATTTTATATATAATCACTTCATTTCAAATATCCATAGAAAAATTAAGAAAAAAGTGAAAGATTCACTAAAATAGGGCATTTAAAACAATGTAATCCTATATAATGAGAGTTATGTACAGTGATACCAACATAAAAAGCATTGATTTGATAACCAATATGGAACTCCATTTTTGCAAATTTTTTTCCTAAAATTCAAATATTAATCTTTTTGTACAACGATAATTTTATCGATTACTGAATATTCAATACCGGTCCAAATCTATAATTAAGTAATATCCTTATATTTCACCCATTGCCCACAATGAACTTATAATGCCTTTGTGTATTTCAAATTTTAAAAACACCTTGAAACTGCGCATAACTACGCTTCCGCGAGAATAAGCATTAATGCGTGATTAGGAGCAAACAAAACTACCCACAAGTTATTCTCGTCCACTTCTTTAGAAAAATTACCACTATAGCTATAGCACCAACAATAACTCTTGGAAATATTTATATATCTGACCTTCAACATACATTAATAGCCCCTATTTCTATTTACTGCTATAGGCCTATAAACTTGTTTTGTATCTTTGCAACCTCACATAAGAGCAGGTCTTATAACAAAAGAGTACATATTCATGATATAATTTTCAAATCAAATAGATTGATTATAAAAATTGTTCTATAAAATTCTTAAGCAGCGACACATTGAAAAATAGGCAAATAAAAAAATGCCCGCAAAAACAGGCATTTTATTCTATTACACTAACAAAACTTCTTCTGCTTAGATTAAAAACAATTTTAAAACTTAGCTATGTGCAAAAATATCAGTTTCTGGCCATCCCAAAAGATCGAGTTTCGCTCTTGTCGGTAAAAATTGAAAACACGCCTTTGCAACATTCTCTCGTTCTTCTCGCTTTAAACGTGTTTCAAACACACTTTTCAAACGATGTAGATATAAAACATCAGATGCCGCATATTCAATTTGTGCACGTGATAAAGTTTCTGTCGCCCAATCTGAGGATTGTTGCTGTTTAGAAATATTAATATTCAGCAATTCGCTACAAATCTCCTTCAAACCATGCCGATCAGTATAAGTACGCGTAAGTTTTGAGGCAATCTTTGTACAAAAGACAACATCTGGCATAATTCCAAAAGTATGCGCTAAAATGGCAAGATCAAAACGCCCAAAATGGAATATTTTAGTAATTGTATTATCTTCAAGCAATTTGACCAAATTAGGAGCATCATTTTGCCCTTTAGCAATTTGTATAATATCAGCAGTGCCATCCCCAGAAGAAAGCTGAACAACACACAAGCGATCACGATACGGTTGCAACCCTAAAGTTTCAGTATCAACCGCAATAGCATCAACGTGATAATTGTCCAAATTTGGCAAATCACCTTGATGAACACGAATTTCTGTCATTTATTCTCCTATTCGCGAAAGTCTCAAGAATACGCGCCCAAGACCGTTGCCCTTTATGAAACGACTTTAAATTATATTTTTCATTAGGTGAATGAATACGATCATCAGCCAATGCAAATCCAACCAACACGCTTTCCATACCAAGAATTGATTGAAAGCTTCCAACAATTGAAATTGAACCACCCATAGCAATTAATAAAGCAGGATTATTCCATTCTTGTGATAAAGCATCTTTTGCTGCTTCAACAAAAGGTGAATCATGAGATAACTGAACAGCTGGATAAGCACCATGGTCTTTAAATGTAACTGTACAATCTGCCGGAATAAGGCTACGCACATAATTACGAAAAGCCTGACGTATTTTTTCAGGATCTTGTTTATGAACCAAGCGAAAGGAAACTTTTGCACTGGCTTGAGAAGGAATAACCGTTTTAAACCCTTCACCTGCATACCCCCCACTAATACCATTGATTTCCGCTGTAGGACGAGCCCATATTTGTTCTAAAATACTACGCCCCTTTTCGCCAGCAGCAACAGAAAGACCAAAGGGACGAAGCTGCGCTTCTGCACTACTATTAAGCTCATTCCATGATTGCAAAACTTGTGGAGGTGTTTCTTCTACACCATCATAAAACCCAGGAAGCGTCACTCTACTATTTTCATCATGAAGCCCACCTAAAATTTTAGTTAAAATACGAAGAGGATTGGCTACTGCCCCTCCAAAAGCGCCAGAATGTAAATCACAATTAGCTCCCGTGATAATAACTTCTTCTGTCAACAACCCCCGAAGACCGATACAAACTGAAGGTGTATTTGCATCCCACATTGGTGTATCACAAACAAATGCACAATCAGCCTTAAGTTCATCAGCATTTGCCTTTAAAAAAGGAATAAGTGAAGGAGAGCTACTTTCTTCTTCACCTTCCAATAAAACTGTGACCTTAACAGGAAGCTGGCCTGTTTCCTTCTTAAACGCACGACAAGCTTCAATAAAAGTCATAAGCTGACCTTTATCATCTGAAGCACCACGGGCACAAATAATCTTTTCTCCATTCCGTTCTTTTAAAGAAGGGTCAAATGGATCATCATTCCATAAATTTAAGGGGTCAACTGGTTGAACATCATAATGCCCATAAAACAGAACATGCAAACAGTCATCTGAAGGTCCTGGATGATGCCCAATAACCATTGGGTGGCCAGGTGTATCACGGCGTGAAGCATCAAAGCCTATAGTTTTTAAATCTTCCACCAGCCAATCAGCTGCTTGACGGCATGCATCCTTATACGCTGGATCTGTAGAAATTGAATGAAAACGTAAAAGAGAAAAAAGGCGTTCAAGACTCTTATCTATATTTTCATCAAGATGTATAAGCACTTTATCAAGCATAAAAATCTCTCCATTCTAACGAAAGTTATTTACGACTTTAAGCTTGTTGTAAGATTTTGCAAGATGTTTATTCATTTTTGACACTTTGGGCAGTAAAAGCTTGAGCGCCCAGCCTGCAAAATACGTACAATAGGTACCCCACATTGCAAACATTCCTTTCCTTCTCGTCCATAAACCGAAAAATTGTGCTGGAAATAACCAAGTGAACCATCTGTATGTACATAATCACGTAAAGAAGATCCACCAGCAATTATCGCTTCAGAAATCACAGCACATATATTTTGTGCCAAACGATTTGCAAATTCGTATGCACGCGCGCTCTTTAATGCCAATGTAAACGCACTACGCTGTGGAGATAAACGGCTACGCCAAAGCGCTTCGCAAACATAAATATTCCCAAGTCCTGCAATAATAGACTGATCAAGCAAAGCAGTTTTAAGAGATGTTTTCTTATTGATAAAAGCCTTTTGCAAATAAGAACTAGAAAGCGCATCTTCCACAGGTTCAACCCCTAATTTCTTTAAAAGCGGGTGTTCATCAAGCTTTATTGTGTTTATTAAAAGCATAAAACCAAAACGACGAGCATCATTATAAATGATACGGTAAACGTTACTATCTTTTGCTCTAACGTCCATTATAAAATGATCATGTGCAACTAATTTACCCATAGAAGCGTACTCTTTTTTTAAAAGCCTACCTTCTATGCGCCACGTTCCTGACATTCCCATATGACCTAAAATTGTTTCATTCTGTGAGAGGTGAAACAATAAATATTTTGCACGTCGATCAAGTTTTACAATCTTTCTACCTACAAGCTTCTTAGAAAACTCTTCTGGAAAAGGAAATCGCAAATTTTTACGATTAAGTGTTACAGATATAATCTGTGCACCAATCAAAACTGGTTCAAGCCCACGACGAACTGTTTCTACTTCAGGAAGTTCCGGCATTTATCTTCCTAAGATATAATGCATCTTCAAATAAAACACTCCTGAAATCTATCATATTAACTCAATTTCTCCTAACAAAACACTAGGAACTATCATACCAATTTGAGTAAGACTATCTATGTTGATTACCCCTTCCCGATTATCCAAATCAACTAAAGCACATGCTTATAGTTACAATGCATTGCAATCTCTTTCACTATAAACAATACTCTACTAAAAGGCATTTGAAAGAACATTTTCTAAAGAAACGTAACATGTAGTATTTTCATCAACAAGCTATTATGAATAATAATAAATTTCTTTTAAAATAAGCAAAAAATTTGTAACAAGAGCGATATCATCTCATCTAATTAATTAAATTTCTTATTATTTTGATCATTTTTTGATTTATTGAAGCACATGCATCAACAACACACCTCACTTTAAAACGTACTCAACATTACTAATCAATACTCTTCTGATAGGAAAGTAGCTTCATAGAATAGATAAAACCTCTAACCTTATAAATACGAGGAGAGCTTTAATACTTCTTCAGAAGAAATATGAAGATTATAGATAACGCTATTTTACGTGATAGAAGTCTCTCCTCTCTTTTTAACCCATCTGTTAAACGAGCAGCTAAATTAGTATCTGACTCTGTAAAACATAAAGCAGCAAAACGCTATTTATTAATAGATAAAACGGGGTCTTCCCTTTCTCGTAGCTTAAGCCATACTCTCTACCGTAACTTCTAAAATAATAAAGCATTTTACGCGAAATTATCGTATAAATGCCACAACACATTACTTATTAACCCTTCTAAATTATGAAAAAACTACCGGGATCTGTATTGTTTTTCCAACATTGCAACAACTGTATTTAACTTATCCAATGATGGCACAGTATATGCTATAATCGGTGTAGTTTCCTGTATCTTAGCAATACAATTAGGTGCAGGCGTAGGAATAGGGATCATGTCAGATTGCGTAACAACAAAAGGTGTAGGATTGGCTTGCGCAACTTCTATTGAAGTAGATGCTATTTGCACCTCTTCTACTCTTGTTCCCCTGTTTTTTAAACCCATATCTATAAAATTTGGTACATCGCCCTGATCTTGAGCAAAAGCAAAAGCAACATTATAAGGACGATCATTAACGGGAACCTGAAGTGATCCATCACGCGCCCGCTTCTCATAAAAAGCGTTGCCTCCGGCGACACGAACATAATGCATATTCTTATAGGGAAAAGACAACCCAGCGGTATGAAAAAACATAGCGTTTTTACTCTTCTTATCTCGTTCACCACGTAAAACAGCATCTGCAGCCTCTTTAACACGAGCAACAGATGCTCGCTCAGTCATAGGACGCGTTAAAACACCAGGAGCAAATTGTTTGGGCTGACCAACGACCTCACAAATCGTTTTCGGATAAGCACTTGAATTAACACGGTTCATAACAACCGTTCCGACTGCAATCATTCCCTCACGGCTTGAACGATTTGATTCAAAATACATTGCACGCATAAGACATTGACGCTCCGTCAATGAAGGTGCTGCCACTTTAGTTACTTGATTATTGGGCACCTTTTTAACGTTTAAATGCTTTGATGCGCAACTCACAGTAACTAGCGGTATTATAGAAACGGCAATACATACAACCCATCGATTCTTTTTCATTTTGTACAGTAAATTCATATATTTTCAAAACATTCAAAATTTAAATAAGTTTTTATGCAATTAAATGGCATTACACTGTTAATTATTTACTTATCAAATAAATAATTAACAGTGTAATAAGGACTAAAAGAAATTTACACGAAAAAACAATAAGAAAAGCTTAATTTAAAGTACATCTTCTTCTTTTAATTATCATTCAATGTACCTGCTCGATTTACATATCTAAGGTTAGATCATCCATTAAATATCACACTTTGCAAATATGATTCAAAACTTCAATCTGCTTTCTTATCACCTACTCTAACTGTATACGTAAGATCATCACGAGGACGATCAAAAGACATATGCTGGCCCGTTATAATATAATGCAGCGTTTCAGCAATATTGGTGACATGATCACCAATCCGTTCAATACTCTTTACACAAAAAAGCAAATGCGTACAAACTGCAACATTCTGTATATCTTCTGTCATATAATTCAAAAGCTCACGAAAAAGAGAAGTATACAAAGCATCAATTTCATTATCACGCTCGCGTACCACATCAATACGATCTAACAAGCGTTTGGTATAAGCGTCCAGCACTTCCTTTAACTGATTGAGTGCCAAAATTGTAATCGTTTCAAGTTTACAGTAAAAAGCTTCAGGTTGGCGTATTTCTGAAATAGCAGCTGCCCGTTTAGCAATGTTTTTTGCCATATCCCCAATTCGCTCAAGATCAGAAGAAATGCGAATAGCACCAACAATTTCACGCAAATCAACAGCCATCGGTTGGCGTTTACAAATAATAGTAATCGCTTTTTCATCAATGTCGCGTTCTGCTTCATCCAAAAATAAATCATCAGCAATAACCGTAGTAGCAAGCTGAAAATCATTACGAACAATTGATGCTATAGAACGCTCAATCATTCTTTCTGCGTAACCACCCATTTCCACAATCTTTTCCGCCAAATATTTTAACTCTGCATCATAAGAACGGACAGTATGGTTTATAGGCATCTTTATACTCCTAAATTAACTTACCCAAAACGCCCTGTAATATAGTCTTGCGTACGTTGTTCCTTTGGCGAAGTAAATATCACTTCAGTTTCATCAACTTCCACTAAATGCCCCAAATGAAACATGGCCGTGTATTGAGAAACACGTGCAGCTTGTTGCATTGAATGTGTTACAATGACGATTGTGTAATTTTGTCGTAACGAATCGATAAGTTCTTCAATACGTGCCGTCGCAATCGGATCAAGAGCTGAACATGGTTCATCCATTAAGATAACTTCAGGATTCACAGCAATAGCACGCGCAATACACAAACGTTGTTGCTGTCCTCCTGATAAACTTGTTCCTGGCCCATGGAGACGATCTTTAACTTCGTCGAATAATCCTGCTTGCATCAAACTTTTTTCAACCACATCATGCAATTCAGTACGTGATTTTACTAAACCATGAATACGTGGCCCATAAGCAATATTGTCAAAAATAGATTTCGGAAAAGGATTAGGCTTTTGAAAAACCATCCCCACACGTGCTCGTAATTCGACAACATCAATCCGCGAATCATAAATATCTTCTTCATCTAAGGTAATCAAACCTGTTACTCTAGCACCTTCAATCGTATCATTCATACGATTAAAACAACGTAAAAAAGTTGACTTTCCACAGCCTGAAGGGCCGATTAACGCAGTAACTTGATGCTTAGGGATATCAAGAGTAATACCATGGAGTGCTTCTTTATCTCCATAAAAAACCTTAACATTTTGACCCCGCATTTTGACCTTCATTGTAGACCTAACCTTATCTTAACGTACATATTTTACTGAAGTTACAAACGTCGTTCAAATCGTCGACGCAAAAGAACAGCTGAAATATTCATGACAGCAAGAAAAACCATCAATACAATAATGGCACCTGACGTTTTTTCAACAAAAGCACGTTCTGCTTCACCCGCCCACATAAAAATTTGCACAGGCAAAGCAGTTGCTGGATCCATTGGTGTAGTAGGAATATTCGCAACAAAAGCAACCATTCCAATCAAAAGTAAAGGAGCAGTTTCACCCAATGCTTGCGCCAAACCAATAATCGTGCCAGTCAGAATACCGGGAACTGCTAAAGGAACAACATGATGAAAAACCATTTGCGTCTTTGATGCACCTAATCCTAAAGCTGCTGTACGAATAGACAGTGGAACAGCTCGCAAAGCAGAGCGTGTAGCGATAATAATCGTTGGTAATGTCATAAGAGTTAAAACAAGCCCACCAACAAAAGACGCAGAACGTGGCATTCCTAAAAAATTAATAAAAACAGAAAGCCCTAAAAGACCAAAAATAATCGAAGGAATAGCAGCAAGGTTATTGATATTAATCTCTATAAAATCTGTAAACGTATTTTTGCATGCATATTCTTCAAGATAAAGAGCCGTTGCTACCCCTATAGGCAACGCAACTGCTAAAACAATAAACATCATATAAAAAGAGCCAACTATTGCAACACCTAATCCTGAAGTTTCAGGACGGCTTGAAGCACCAAATGTAAAAAAACCGCGATTAAATGTTTTATAAAGTACATTGTCATCAATTAAACGTCTAATCCATTCTACCTGTCGATTAGAAACTTTGCGCTTTTCTTCTACTACTTGCAAATTAATCTGTCCTTTACAAACTAAATCAACATCTGCTGCCGCTAAAATTTTAATTTTCTGCGTTGTACCAATCAAGTTTGGATTTTTTACTACCATATCACGTAACTGCACACGAACATTACCCGAAAACATACGGTTAATATCGCGCATAGCTGCCCGATCATTGTAATCCACTCCAAGCTTTGTAGCCAAAGCATTACGTACAAGAAGTGGATAATTTGCAGTTATTAATACCTTTGGATTAGTTTCACGCTTACCATTCGGATCAATCACCTTTTCATCCAAATAAATTGATAATATCATTTCACTATGAAAAAAGGCTGTATAGCCTTGACTGAGAATAGACCATAAAAGAATAACTAAAAAAAATAAACTAATAAAAATAGCAACAAGGCCATAAGCACGAAAACGACGTTCAGCCCAATAACGACGCCTCAAACCAATATTACGACGATATGAGACAAAATCTCCATTCATTCATATCGCTCCCGATATTTACGCACTATATAAAGAGCAAAAATATTCATCAAAAGAGTCAAAATAAAAAGAGTCATTCCCAAAGCAAAAGCTACAAGAGTTTGCGGTGAGTTAAACTCAAAATCACCCGTTAATTGATTAACAATTTTAACCGTTATCGTAGTCATTGCCTCAAATGGACTAAAAGTCAAATTAGCTGCAACGCCTGCTGCTAACACAACAATCATTGTCTCCCCAATTGCCCTGGACGCTGTTAATACAAGTGCCCCCACAATCCCAGGAAGTGCCGCTGGTATGATGACTTTTTTAATGGTCTCAGATTGCGTTGCTCCCAAACCATAAGAACCTTCGCGCAAAGAACGAGGAACAGCAGTAATAATATCATCTGACAAAGATGAAACAAAAGGAATCAACATAATTCCCATAACCAAACCAGCAGTCAAAACGCTATGAGCCATAATAAAACCAGCCCCACCAGAAAGAGAAATAGAAAGATCGCGCAAAAAAGGTCCAACAACCATTAAAGCAAAAAAACCATAAACAATAGTGGGTATACCAGCAAGAACCTCCAATAATGGCTTTACAATTGACCGCAATCGACTTGAAGCGTATTCGGACATATAAAGAGCAGAAAACAACCCAATAGGAACAGCAAAAAGCATTGCTACAAACCCAATATAAAGCGTTCCAGCCAACAGCGGTATGAAACCAAATTGCCCTATCTCACCCCCTAAACCATTGGCTGAAAAACGAGGATCCCAAATTGTTCCCCAAAAAAAGCTTAGAAATGGTACGGATTGAAAAAAACTTACCGTTTGGAATAATATGGAAATTACAATGCCAATCGTTGTTACAACTGTAATCGCAGATGCACAAACTAACCCAATAATAATAAAACGCTCAACCTTATTGCGTGCACGCTGTTGTGGAGAAACATGTATAATCCCAAAAATAAAACCACAAAGTGCGATTATAAAACATAAACCAGAACCAATAAATTGTAGTTTCTTAGAAGAAAAATACCATGATCGTGCTACCTTCAACGCATAACCTGGTGCCTCCATAAGCAAACCAAATTTTTTCGGCAATTGCTCCTGTATATCTGCGTAAGAAATTGTCATCAAATCCCCCTCAAAATGATGAATAATTTTAACCAAATCACGAATTATTTCTAAAATAATGTCATGATTTTCTATTCCTATCCCATGTATTATAGACATCTTAACTGCCTGCGAAGCGCTATATTCCAAATAAACTGCACTTCCAACATTCCAAAAAACTAAAAAAATAAAAGCTGGGATAACAGTCAGCAACAATGTCCACCAACCGTAATAATACGGGCGAGAGTGCATCTTGAATCTCATACATTCAAGAAAACGAGCTCGCACATAAGAAATACAAAAGCCGACAAAACCAAAAATCAATAAGAGAAAAATAACAAAAGAAATGAGCATCTTGTCTTTCAATTTTTATAAAAAAGCAGCACAGAAGAATCCTATATCATTATTTTAGAAAATTATTTTAAAGTTATCACTGTACCAGCATAAAAAGAAGCACGCTGCATTTGCCGTTCTTCTTCAGAAGCAGCAACTAAACCATAATCCGCTAATGGTCCATCTGGACCAATCATTTGATCGGAAAGAAAAAAGTCAACATATTCCCACAAACCTGAAACAATACTGAAATGTGCTTTTTTAACATAGAAGAAAAGTGGACGCGAAAGTGAATATTCACCATTAGAAATTGTTTTACTATTTGGAGAAACACCATTAATATGCGCAACCTTAAGTTTGTCAGCATTATTCTCATAAAAAGACAAACTCAAAACACCAACACCTGTTTTATTGGACATAAGGTGAGCAAATGTTTCAGAATAATCACCATCAATATCAATGGCCTTCCCATCCTTACGTACAGCAATACAAGCAGCATTAATCTCCTTCTCATTCATTCCCAAAGCTTCCATTGCTTCAACTGCCCCACTAGCCTTACAGCCTGCGGCTAATAATTTTTCTTCAAAAACTTCACGTGTTCCATGTTTTTCACCAGGAATATAAACTGTAATTGCCCAATCAGGAAGAGTGCTATTGACTGTATTCCACTTTGTAACTTTATTTAATTGTAATTTCCCATCAACCACAACTTGAGCAGCTAATGCCCTATATACATCTACAGAGTGTAATTCCCAGTCAGGTCCACTGATATTTGTTGCAAAAACAATGCCATCATACCCAATGCGCATTTCCTCAACATCTTTCACACCAGCATCAAAACAGGACTGTAATTCACTTGATTTCATTGGCCGTGAAGTATTAACAATATCGATCGCCTTATCTCCAATACCACGGCAAAACTCTTTAATACCAGCACCTGAACCACCAGACTCGATAACGGGAATTTTAAAATTAGGATAAATTTCTCCAAATACCTCAGAAACGATTTTTTCATAAGGTAAAACTGTTGATGAACCCGTAATCTTAATTTGATCACGAGCATTACCAATATCAACTAGCAATGCAGTAATGCACATCAGTCCCACTCCAACTGATAACAACTTACTCATTCATACACTCCCTACAATCCGAATTCTAGTTTACATTTGCAGAATCACAAAATAAATTTAGCAATCTTGTTAAATAAATTAACTTGAACGCTTACGTTCAATAATGTCCCAAAAAAGAGAAGCGATATCCGCACCACCAAAGCGTTTAATTTCCCGAATTCCAGTGGGAGATGTAACATTGATCTCTGTTATATAGTCTCCAATTATATCAATTCCCACAAAAAGAAAACCTCGTTTTTGCAAAGTAGAACCAATGCATGCGCAAATCTCATAATCACGTTCAGTCAAACCAATACTTTCTGCTCGACCTCCAACATGCATATTAGAACGAGCGTCCATTTCCGCGGGAATACGATTAATTGCCCCCACAGGTGTACCATCAAGCAAAATAACCCGCTTATCCCCTTTTCGAACGATATCCAAATAACGCTGAATAATAAAAGGTTCACGATAATTGTGTTTAAACATTTCCACAAGTGATGTTAGATTGCGATCATCCTGTTTCAAATGAAAAACACCCGCGCCCCCACTGCCATAGAGTGGTTTAATAATAACGTCACCAATCTTATTTCTAAATGTTTTTATCTCTTCAATGTCTTTTGTAATTAATGTTTCTGGCATCAAATCAGAAAATTCAGTGACAAAAATCTTTTCTGGACTATTACGTACCCATGTTGGATCATTTACGACAAGCGTTTTAGGGTGAATGCGCTCTAACAAATAAGTTGTGGTGATATAATGCATATCAAAAGGTGGATCTTGACGTAAAAGAACTACATCCATATCCATCAACGGCGTATACGCAGACTCTCCCAATTTATAATGACTCCCCTCTTCGTCATATACGATTAATGGCTCTAACCGTGCAATCACGCAATCACCACGCATAGATAAACAATCGGGTGTATAATGAAAAAGAGAGTGTCCACGTTCTTGCGCTGCTAAAGCAAGCGCAAATGTAGTATCTCCTTGAATTTGGAGCGTTGAAATATGATCCATCTGAATAGCAATTTTCATAAATAAAACCTCCTATCACTAAAAACAGACTGGTTAATGAGCCATAAATTTATTAAATCATAAAAAAACTATGACAAGAGAAAATCTATGAGACAAGAAGGTGATAAAAAGTTAAGCAAAGAAGAAATCGAACGTTACGCACGTCATATTGTTTTACCCGAAATTGGTGGTGCGGGACAGCAAAAGCTTAAAACTGCTCGTGTTCTTGTCATAGGTGCAGGTGGTCTTGGCTCCCCTGTTCTTACTTATCTTGCTGCAGCAGGTGTTGGAACGCTTGGAATTGTTGATGATGATATTGTTTCACTTTCCAATTTACAACGCCAAATCATTCATAACACAAATACAATTAATCAATGCAAAACCATTAGCGCTGAAGCCACTATAAAAGCGATAAACCCTCATGTTATAGTTGAAAAACATAGTCTACATTTAGATGAAAGTAATGTGGATAAACTACTCAATGCTTACCATATTATTATCGATGGAAGCGATAATTTTGCAACACGTTATTTACTTGCTGACCACGCTGCTCAATGTGCTAAACCTTTAATAAGTGGCGCTATAAACCGATTTAATGGCTCACTGACAGTATTGATGCCTTATAAAGACAACAATCCCCACTATCGCGATTTGTTTCCTAACCCACCTGCAACTGGCGTCATACCTACATGTTCTGAAGTCGGAATTATCAGTGCTTTACCTGGAGTTATCGGGACATTACAAGCAATGGAAGCTATTAAACTAATCACAAATATTGGTGAACCTTTAGTCGGAAAAATCCTTCTCTATAATGGATTGTCAGCACAATTTGATGTGATTATTTATAAACGGCCAGATTCTAATGCAAATGCTGCAGCCATTAAAGTTTGCGTATAAGAATTTTGGGGACAAGAAAAAATACGGTCAGCACAATCATATTCAACTACTTTCCCTTTATGCATTACGAGTACTTCATGAGCAAGCGCTTTAACGACTTTTAAATCATGACTAATGAATAAATAACCTAAATGATATTTTTTTGTAAACGATGTAAAAGATCAACAATTTGTGCTTGCATACTCATATCAAGAGCAGATGTTGGTTCATCAAGCATAATAAAGCGAGGCTTAAGAATAATTGCACGTGCAAAAGCAATTCGCTGTCTTTGTCCACCGGAAAACTCATGGGGATAACGATGACGCACAGAAGGATCAAGATCAACCTCATGCAATGCTTCAATTACGCGATCATTGCGTTCACAATCAGAAAGATATGGTTCATGAATCGATAACCCTTCAGTGATAATTTCACTCACAGACATACGTGGTGAAAGCGAACCAAAAGGATCTTGAAAAACAATTTGAATATGGCGGCGTAAAGAACGCATCTGATTGAAAGTAAAATTGCCAATATCAACACCATCAAAGTAAATCTGACCTTTGGAAGAAATCATTCGTGTCAGTGCAAGCCCCAATGTTGTTTTTCCTGAACCTGATTCACCAACCACACCAAGTGTCTGACCGGTACGAATTGTAATATCAACATCTTGAACAGCTTTTACATAATCAACTGTTCGCCGCAATAAACCTTTTTTAATTGGAAACCAAACATGTATTTTCTTACCTTGCATCAAAACGGGCGCATTATCATTAGCCTGTAGGGGATAACCTTGAAACTCTGCCGCTAATAATTTCTTTGTATAGGAATGTTGGGGATTGTTAAAAATTTCATTCGTGGCACCATTTTCAATAATTTTTCCCTCTTTCATAACATAAACGCGCTCTGCAACACGACGCACAATAGCCAAATCGTGGGTAATTAAAAGCATTGACATATTACAGCTTTTTTTAAACTGCACTAGGAGCTCAAGAATTTGCGCTTGAACTGTCACATCAAGTGCAGTTGTTGGTTCATCGGCAATCAATAATTGTGGCTTATTTGCAAGCGCCATTGCAATCATCACGCGCTGCCGTTGACCACCCGATAATTGATGTGGGAAAGAGCCCAAACGTTTTTCCGGTTCATCAATTCCCATTTGAGTCAACAAATCAATAATACGTGTGCGTAATAATTTACCAGATATGTTTGAATGTATTTTAAGAACTTCACCTATTTGCTGTTCCACAGTATGCAAAGGATTAAGAGAAATCATTGGTTCCTGAAAAATCATAGCAATATCTTTGCCACGAACTTTACGCAAATCTTCTTCTTTTTGCTTCATTAAATCTTGGTTATTAAAAAGAACTTCGCCTGATTGATAAAGTGTTTTTACAAAAGGTAAAAGTTGCAAAATAGACAGTGCTGTTACCGACTTTCCAGAACCAGACTCCCCTACTAGAGCAACTATCTCTCCCTTTCCAATATCGAAAGAAATTTGGTCAACAACACATTTTTTTCTTCCATTTGGCAAAATGCGACAGACAAATTACGTACTGAAAGCATCTTTGTCATTGTAGTGTCTTTCGTGGATCAAAAGCATCCCGCACTGCCTCACCAATAAAAGCCAACAAAGCCAACAAAGTAGCAATAACAACAAAACCTGTAATGCCAATCCAAGGAGCGTTTAAGTTAGAAGTAGCCTGCCGCATTACCTCACCCAAAGAAGGATAACCAGGCGGAAGACCAAACCCTAAATAGTCAAGTGATGTCAGTAAAGAAATACCTGATGTTAATAAAAATGGCATATAAGTTAAGGAAGCAACCATAGCATTTGGTAGTAAATGACGTATTATAATAATGCGATTAGGTACCCCTAAAGCGCGTGCAGCAGTAATGTAGGTAAAATTGCGCGCACGTAAAAATTCTGCACGCACAACACCGACCAACGCCACCCACTGAAAAAGAAGCATAACCCCTAATAATACCCAAAAACCCTGCGCCAAAACAGCAGCCATAATAATAATTAAATAAAGCGATGGTACAGAAGACCATATTTCAATCAAACGTTGAAAAATTAAATCAACCCAACCACCAAAATACCCCTGAACTGCCCCTGCTATAACACCAATAATAGTTGAAATAGCTGTCAAAAGAATACTAAAAATTATCGATAATCGAAAGCCATATAAAACCCGTGCAAAAACATCACGTGTCAGATCATCTGTCCCAAGCCAATTCCATCGACTTATCGTGCATTCTGGATCAGCGCTTCCTCGTGTATAATTGATACAACGCTCTTCTTTACTTTGAAGCCAAAAAGGAGGTGATAATGCTACAGTTTTATTACCCATTACTGTATTATAGGAATAACGAACTAGCGGCCACACTGCCCAACCATGTTTTGTGATTTCATTTTGAATTAAAGAATCTCGAAAGTCCGCTACAGCTAAGTTCCCACCAAACTTTTCATCGGAATAATCAAAAAAAATAGGAAAAAGTAACTCTCCCTTATAAGAAGCAATAATAGGGCGATCATTGGCAATAAATTCTGCTGAAAAAGAACAAAAACATAAAAATAAAAAGAGCCACAATGACCACCAACCACGACGATTTCGTTTAAAATTATGCCAACGACGCGCATTCAATGGAGAAAGAAAAGATCGTTTTTGTAACTTGGAGTCACAGAATTGATCATATTTTATTTTTTCCATTATAAATCTTTTCTATCAAAATCAATACGTGGATCAACCACCATATAAATGATATCAGAAATGAGACTCACAACAAGACCAATCAGCGAAAAAATATAAAGACAAGCAAATACAACAGCATAATCACGATTAACAATAGATGTATAACTTAAAAGCCCCATACCGTTTAATGAATACAGCATTTCAATCAATAAAGATCCACTAAAAAATGAACCCATAAAAACTGCAGGAAAACTAGCAATTATAATCAATATCGCATTGCGAAAAACATGACCGTAAAGAATTGAGCGTTCACTTAAACCTTTCGCACGAGCTGTAATGACGTATTGTTGGCGAATTTCTTCCAGAAAACAATTTTTCGTTAATAAGGTTGTTGTAGCAAAAGAAGAAATAACCATCGCTGTTAATGGTAAAATCAAATGGTATAGATAATCTAATATTTTGCCCCCAAGGGATAATTTATCAAAATTATCCGAAGTCAAATGACCTAATGGGAACCAGTCAAAAAAAGATCCCCCAGCAAAAAAAACCATTAAAAAAATTCCAAAGAGAAAATTAGGAATTGCATAGCCAATAACAATAATAGCACTCGTCCATACATCAAAAGCAGACCCCTCTTTAAGAGCTTTACGGATTCCTAACGGTATGGAAATAGCATAAGAAATCAGCAAGTTCCAAAAACCAAAAGAAAGAGAAACAGGTAGAGCACTCTTAATCAGCTCAATAACTGAACGCCCTTGTATATAAGACTCCCCAAAATCAAAACGTATATAATTGCCAAGCATCGTTAAATAACGTTCCAAAGGTGGCTTATCAAAACCAAATTGCCGTTCAAGTTTGGCTATAAATTCCGGATCCAACCCTTGTGCACCACGGTATTTAGAACTCCCATAAGAAGATAAGTCAGCACGCGCACCATCAAAAACACTATCAGAAGAAAGGCTAAGATCGCTACCACCAGCCACCCGTCCTACAGCATCACCACCCATTCCTTGTAATTGAGCAATAATATTCTCAATAGGTCCACCCGGCGTAAACTGTACAATGATAAATGTTACCGTCAAAATACCAATCAGTGTCGGTATAATTAGTAAGAGACGCCATAGAATATAGACCACCATTTTTTATTTTACCTTCTGACCAAATCACTTAAAATAATACATTGATCACAACTCTTCTGATAGCTCGATAAAACCCAAATCACAAATAAAACTCACTACACACAGTGCTAAAGTTAGAACTTCTGACACAAATTAATTTTGTTTAGTATCTTCATTATCCAGTGGTAAAGGAATGGGGTGATCAGATAGACTACGTAAATAGAGTAAAAGATCAGCACGATCTTGATCATTTTTTATCCCACGAAACGACATAGTTGTCCCTGGAAATGTTTTACGAGGTGATTGAAGATAGCGATCTAAAGTGAAAAAATCCCATTTTTTATTAGAATTTTCACGTAGCACTCTTGAATAAGTAAAATCTTTTGCATCCGCAAAAGGGCGATTTACTATCTCCCAAAGTGTCGGGCCAAGAACACGGTTAGAATTATCACGCCCAGAAGTGTGACATAGAGCACACTGACGAAAAATTTTACGCCCATTTTCAAGATTACCTTGTTGAAGACGCTCATTTAACGATAGATAATTGTGAGATAAATCCTGCTTTTCTTTAAACTCATCATTATCTGCAGTATAAGAATGTTGAACCGATGCAAAGTAATCATAAATTACACCACTAAAAATGAAAATCCCCCCTGCAATAATTAGCAAAAATAGAGAAGCACAAATAAAATAGGCAAATCTAAATCGTTTCATTAAAATTCAAACGTTCATATTTTCATTATTTTCAGTTTAAGATTTTTCCTTATAATATATCATTATAAATATATCAAATATACAACATTTGGAACTCTAGTGATGGCTTTTGAATCACTCATTCTTATTCCCGCTCGCATGGGTTCATCTCGTCTTCCAGGAAAACCTCTTGCTGAAATTGCTGGAAAGCCTATGATTATTCATGTAGCTGAACAGGCAAAAAAAGCTGCATTAGGACGTATCATTGTTGCAACGGATCATAATACCATCGCTCAAGCTGTTACAGCTTATGGACACGAATGCATCATAACACGTACCGATCATCAATCGGGATCTGATCGCATTTATGAAGCTTTAACCATTATTGATCCTGAGCGACACTACAATACCATTATAAATGTACAAGGTGACTTACCAACAATAACCGCCCACGAAATTATTAGTGCCTTACGGCCTTTAGAAAATGATTTAACTGATATTGCAACCTTGGGCGCTAAACTTGTTGAAGAAGATGAAAAAACAAATCCCAATGTAGTCAAAATTATTGGCACACCACTTTCTCAAAATCGTTTGCGTGCTCTTTATTTTACCCGTGCAACTGCACCTTACGGAAACGGCCCTTTTTACCATCATATTGGATTATATGCTTATCGACGTGAAGTACTTGAACGATTTGTAACTCTTGCACCATCTACACTCGAACAACGTGAAAAGCTTGAACAATTACGCGCATTAGAAAATAATATGCGTATCGATGTAGAAATAATTGATACGATTCCCTTAAGTGTTGACACACAGTATGACCTTGATAAAGTACGCAAAATTTTAATGTGAAAAAATCAACTCTTTGCAACCATATCAATACTCTTGTGTAATGCTGTAAAATTATCACCAATACTAGCCAGTAGGTTTATGATTTTTCACATTGCCGCATAAAAAAGATATTATTTTCAAAAACGTCCAATCCCTAAGTATAAGCTTCTTTTTATGGAAATAGTGTAGTTTTTAAATACCACAAGTAAAAGGAGTATAAAGATAGACTGCATTATAGAAGATCACGCTTGGTGGTACAGCATTTATAAGAGCTCCAAACATGTAGAACTTACCCAGAGTCATTTGGAAAAATGCTTCTTCAAAATTGGTTTTTAAAACATTCGCAACCCAGTTTGAGTAATTTTGTACCCATATATATCTAATGAAATTCGAATATTGTATTAGATTTTCCAACATTTTGGATAACCAAACTTTTTCAAAAGTAAAATCAATTTTCACATTAATTAGCGGTGTTCACTTTTATGGTCAAACCGCCCGGTGAATTATAAGCCATATTGCGAACAAATACAAAAATAAGAGAAAACTTTGATCAGGAATTACCTATAACAAAGCCAATATCTTATCTACTTCAAACAAAAATATAGACTGTCTCTGTCATAAAAGTTGACAAATTTCTTGCATATTCAGCAACCCGCCGTACAAAAAATAAAATAATTCAAAAACCGTAAATCACAAAGTGTTAAAGAAAAACCCAAAATATTTCTTATGCTAAACATTAATAAAATTCAAAAGGAAGCTTTTTAGTTATTCTTTCTATGTTTTTTGTTTCAAAGCTTGATTTTCCGTTTTAAATCGACAATATAAAATTGGGAGGTTGGTGATGGACGAACTACTCGCCAACCGGGTCAGGTCTGGAAAGAAGCAGCCCTAACGAGCTTTGGTACGGGTCATCGTACCGACCTTCCACTTTTATTAATGGAATCACGCCTTTGTTATTTTACAAGTTTTCGTGATAGGATAAGTACTCTACATCTAAAAAACAAAGAAATCTTGAGCATTTTAAACAAATGATTTTATTTCTTTAAAATAAATTGATTGAGAAAAAATCCTTTTATAGTAGAGTATATTTTTAATCTGTGTTTTCATGTCATTGTAATATATTTACAAGAGCTTTAAAATTGGAATCATTGATGGAAAATCTGCCTGCAGTAACGACTTATCGTGTTCTCGCTCGCAAATATCGACCTCAGAATTTCTCTGACCTTATTGGTCAAGAAGCAATGGTACGCACCCTTACTAACGCCTTTGAGACAGGGCGTATTGCACAAGCGTGGATGTTAACAGGAATTCGCGGAGTAGGAAAAACCACAACAGCACGTATTTTAGCGCGCGCGCTCAACTACAAAACAAAAGACATTGACCAACCCACTATCGCACTTAATACACTTGGTGAACACTGTACACAAATTATTGAAGGCCGCCATATCGACGTTATAGAAATGGATGCAGCTTCGCACACTGGTATTGACGATATTCGTGAAATTATTGAACAAATACGTTACCGCCCTGTTTCTGCGCGTTATAAAATTTACATTATTGACGAAATTCATATGCTTTCAACACAAGCATTTAATGGCCTATTAAAAACGCTTGAAGAACCACCCCCACATATAAAATTTATTTTTGCAACAACAGAAATTCGTAAAGTCCCTATTACAATTCTTTCACGCTGCCAGCGTTTTGATTTACGGCGTATTGAATCAGCAGTTTTAGTAGAACACTTACGTAAAATTGCTAAACATGAAAAATTAAAGTAGAAGATCAAGCTTTATCTCTAATCGTTCGTGCTGCAGAAGGGTCTGCACGCGATGCTTTGTCTATTTTTGATCAAGCTATTGCTTATAGCAATGGTAAAGTCAGTACTGTTTCAGTACGCACAATGTTAGGACTAGCTGATCAAGCGCGTATTATTGATCTGTTTGAATTTGTTATGAAAGGAAATATTGTCAGTGCATTGAGCGAATTACGTAGCCAGTATGACGCAGGTGCTGACCCTTTTATGATATTAACAGAATTATCTGACTTCAACCATTTGGTCACACGGTTGCGTTTGACACCAGAAATAGCTGGAGATCTCTTCTTAACAGAAGAGGAACGTTTACGAGGTTTAGACTTTTCACAAAAACTTTCTATTCCCGTTCTTTCCAGAAACTGGCAAATTCTGCTCAAAGGCTTACAAGAAGTCAATAAAGCTGCACGCCCTATTCAAGCTGCTGAAATGATATTGATTCGTCTTACCCATACTGCTGACCTGCCAACTCTTGATGAAGCTTTGAAAAAGCTCACACAAGAAAAAAATCTCTTACAATTACCGAAAATAATCCCCATCAAGAAACCAACAATGTAAATCATACCGTAAAAGCCGATGATGCGCATATTCATTCTTTCTCACAAATTTCCAACTCACAGCAAAACCAACATAATTTTAAAACAGCTTTAGCTAATCAACTCAACCTTTCTGTTCAACCAATAGAATCATTAAGAATTCAAACTCCTAAAAATACAAACTCTTTTGAAATACAAGAAAGTCTTGATAATATCCAAACTACCGAATCTTCTAACAATGTCGTTCACTTACCGTACGCTTCTTCTCCACCAGAAACGGAAACGACAGAACAAAAGTCCCTAAATATAAATTCTCTACATGATATCGTTAATTTAGCTGAACAACACTGCGAAACACATTTCAAATTACTTGTCAAAGAATTTATTCATCCTGTTTCTTTTGAACCAGAGCATATAACATTAAGACTTGCTGAAAATGCTCCTCGTTCATTAGCCCGTGATATAAAAAAATGTTATATCAATGGACTAAAAAACATTGGACAATAACTTTTGTCACTGAAGGGGGAGGACCAACTTTACAAGAAGAAAGTGTAGCCACTCAAAAGGCTCTTTTTTCTGATGTGGAAACAGATCCTGATATCGCAACAATTCTCAATCATTTCCCAGGAGCAAAAATTGTCGATATTCGTCTGAATAAACAAGAAAATGATCTTGATTTAACTCCTCATATCTTCGAAAATGAAAATAATGATCATACAAATGATGAATAAGGAAACTAATTGCTATGCGTGATATGATGGGCATGATGAAAAAAGCCAAAGAAATGCAAGAGAAAATGCAGCAAATGCAAGATGATTTGGCTAATTTGCATATAACAGGTACAGCCGGCGGCGGGCTCGTCAGCATCACCTTAAATGGTAAAAATACTATATCAGCAATCAAAATTGACCCGTCATTAATCAATCCTGAAGAGATTGAAATACTTGAAGATCTCATTATGGCAGCTCATAATGAAGCCAAAGCAAAAATTGAAACGGCTATAGCAGAAAAAACACAAAGTATAACAGCAGGTTTACCGATTCCACCAGGTTTCAAGCTTCCGTTTTAATAAAGTGGCTTTAATTTAATCTTTTGGAATAATAGTATGTCTCAACATATTGCAGGCCCTGAAATTGAGCGCCTCATTCAACTTTTAGCGCGAATACCAGGCCTTGGACCACGTTCAGCACGTCGTGCTGCCCTTCATCTTATTAAGAAAAAAGAAATACTATTGGAACCATTAGGAGCTGCAATACAAGAAGCTGTAAACAAAGTAAGCATTTGTTCTGTTTGTGGCAATGTAGATACAACTGATCCTTGTTTGATTTGTACAGATCCTCGTCGTGATAATACAACGATTATCGTTGTTGAAGATATTTCTGATCTTTGGGCTCTTGAACGAGCCGGAATTTTACCAGCGCACTACCATGTACTAGGTGGACGGCTATCCCCATTGGATGGAATAGGTCCAGATGAACTCAACATCACTTCTTTAATAAACCGCGTTATCAATGACTCAATTACAGAAGTTATTCTAGCTGTTAATGCAACTGTTGAAGGGCAAACAACAGCACATTATATCACCGATCAACTCTCTAATTTTTCAGTTAAAATTACCCGACTTGCCCATGGAGTACCTGTCGGTGGTGAACTAGATTATCTCGATGATGGAACTTTAGCTGCAGCTTTACGGGCGAGAACCAATCTTTAAAATATATCCTTTTTACTTTTATCTTTTTATTTCTACCATTACATTTTAAGGGAAAAATACCAAAATGTTAAATAAGAAATTACCTTTTTTCATCAATTTTGGTCCCGGCATTTTAATATGCATACTCGTATCAGCTTTAGCTTATAGTTTAGAAATCATAGAAAAACAGCTTTTTACAGAACCGTGGTTTGAAAGTCTTGTTTTGGCGATTTTATTAGGATCTATTATTCGTAGTTGTTTTATTCTCCCAAAATATTTGCAAAAAGGTATAACCTTTTGCTCAAAAACACTTCTCGAAATTGCTATTGTACTCCTAGGTGCAAACATTAGCATTCATACTGTTTTTTCAGCCGGTTGGAATTTACTTGTCGGCATCTTATTCGTCATATTCATAACCATTCTTATCAGTTTTGCCATTGGGCGTCTTTTGGGGCTTTCTTCACATTTAGCAATGCTCATTGCATGTGGTAATGCTATTTGTGGTAACTCAGCTATTGTAGCAACTGCCTCTACTATTAAAGCTAAAAACACAGATGTAGCCGCATCCATTGCTTTTACTGCTCTTTTAGGGGTTATTGTTATTTTTACCTTGCCCTTTCTGCAACCACTTTTGAATTTATCATTTAATCAATATGGTGTTCTTGCGGGCATGACTGTTTATGCTGTACCACAGGTTTTTGCAGCAACAGCACCCATATCCTTTGTAAGTGTTCAAATTGCAACAATTGTAAAATTAGTACGAGTTTTAATGCTAGGTCCTCTTATTTTTATCCTATCAATCATCTATCGCCAACCAGGACAAACACACTTACGCTTACATACTCTTATTCCATGGTTTATCATTGGTTTTATTATGATGATGCTTATACGCTCAGCTAAACTGATCCCTACAATAGCTTTCAACCTTATTAATTTTACTGCTCAAATATTCACTGTTATTTCAATGGCAGCAGTAGGATTGGATGTTGATATTCGTTCATTAAAAAAAGCAGGATGGAGTGTTATTTCTACTTCAACCTTCTCTATATTCATCCTCGCTATTCTTAGTTTTCTTATGATAAGACTCATTAATCTCAATCATATAATATTTTAAAAATTGACCAATATTTACAAATTATCGCACATTTCAAATTGATAGCCGCCTTCTATAAACCCTAAAATTGGAACAATCTTAGATCTTCTATACTGTCCATGTTTTTTCTGATGTCACATATAAACTTTAAGGTTTTCTTCCTATTACCTCTCTTTACAGAGCTGCAATATTTTTAGTGATACCCTTGCGTGCACTTCTGCCATGCTATATTAAAAAACATATTAAACACTAGTCTAGTCTGATAAAATATTCCCAAAAAGGTAATGTTTATTAATATTGCAATTGTTTTCAAACATTGCAAAATATACAAAATAAAAATACTCAAAAAGCTATAATTAACTCTTTATCTGTTGTTATATCCAGTTAAAATGCGTTCATGTTTATTCTTGCCATAGACACTGCCTCAATTTATTGCGCTGTTGCACTTACCCATCATCAAGCTGTTATTGCGCGTATCAGCGAACGCATTTTCAAAGGCCACGCTGAAAAGCTCATTGGTCAGATTGCACAAATAACTAATCAAACCGGCATCACACTTGATCAAATGAATCGGATTGCCATTAATATCGGGCCTGGATCGTTTACAGGTGTACGTACAGGTGTTTCGACTGCAAGAGCTTTAGCATTAGCACTAGAAATACCGGCCATTGGGGTGAACACACTTGAAGCATTAGCAAAACAAGCGTACAATAAAAATACTATGTCAACAATCACTGCTATCATTGAAGCTGGTAGAGGAATGTTCTATTATCAGAGTTTTAACAAAGACCTTACAGCTTTATATGCGCCTGGCTTACAAACACTTGAAAACATCGTCGCAGATTTACCACAACAAACAATATTAACTGGCCCAGCTGCCGATATTATTGCTGCGCACATCAAAAACAATAAGATAAACACCGCAACTATATCAGATCTTATCTCATGTGAAGCAGCTGACGTTTTAACTTATGCTCACCTTGCGGCAAACAAACAGCCACAAGCTGCACCTCCTCGTCCACTTTATTTACGCGATGCCGATGCAAAACAACACGCTAGTTTTGTCTTACCACGAAAAAATAATGGCTAAACTTTCATTGACAAAAAAGCATTTTGAAATTGCATTACTACAAACTGATGATAGCGCTCCTCTTCATCAAATTCACAAAAATTGTTTTATTCCGGCTTGGGAAGAACAAACATTTGATACCTTTTTAAAAGATCATTCTATTTTCGGTTACAAAGTCTACCTTATTAATCAGCCCAATCAAATTTTAGGGTTTTGTCTATGCCGTCTTATTCTTGATGAAGCAGAAATTATTACGATTGCTGTTCGACCTCATTACCAAAGGCAAGGAATTGGTTCTTTGCTCGTCGATAGTATACTTTGTTATCTTCAACATGCACATGCCACAAAACTATTTTTAGAAGTTGAAGAAACTAATCTTTCTGCCTTAGCCCTTTATCAGCATTTTGAATTCAAAAAGATTGCCAAACGTCTTGCTTACTATCAATCACCAAATGTCCACAAAAATGCAATCATCATGCAAAAAACTTTTAAGCAAACAGATTGAGATTTGTGCAAAAAGCGTTTAGGAATGCATCATGAAGCAGTCGCATCTTAAGAATACACTTTCTATTTCTCCCCAAAAGGTTTTTATCAAAACCTATGGATGTCAAATGAATACTTATGACAGCCAACGAATGAACGATAATCTTAGTGCCGAAGGTTATGTAACCACACAAACACCAAATGATGCCGACCTTATTCTTGTTAACACTTGCCATATTCGTGAAAAAGCAGCAGAAAAACTTTATTCTGATCTTGGTCGCTTGCGGATGATACGTCAAAAACGTGCACCTGATAAACCTTTAATAATCGGTGTAACGGGCTGTGTTGCACAAGCCGAAGGAGATGAAATCTTGCGTCGTGCACCAACAGTAGATCTCGTTGTTGGGCCGCAAATGTATCATCGCTTGCCAGAGTTGTTAAAACAGGCCAAACAAGGAAAAAAAGTCGTTGAAACGAACTATGCTGTTGAAGATAAATTTACTCATTTACCACCTCATAATAAACATGCTGTGCAAAAACGAGGTGTTAGTGCATTTTTAACAATACAGGAAGGATGTGACAAATTTTGCACCTTTTGTGTTGTTCCTTATACACGGGGTGCTGAAACATCACGACCTGTTGAACAAATTACTCATGAAGCCATCCAACTCATTGAAGCTGGTGTCAAAGAAATTACGCTTTTGGGACAAAATGTAAATGGCTGGCATGGACAAAGTGCTAATGGCAAAACTTGGCGCCTTGGTGACCTTCTCTATCATCTTGCTAAACTTGATGGTTTAAAGCGCTTGCGTTATACAACCAGCCATCCACGTGATATGGATGATAGCCTTATTGCTGCACATCGCGATCTTGATATGCTTATGCCTTATCTGCACCTTCCTGTCCAATCTGGTTCAGATCGTATCTTAAAAGCAATGAATCGCCAGCACAAAAGTATCCATTATCTTCGACTCATTGAAAAAATTCGTACCGCACGACCAGATATTGCTTTTTCAGGCGATTTTATTGTGGGATTTCCAGGTGAAACTGATGAAGATTTTGAAGAAACCATTAAACTCATTAAACAAGTAGGTTACAGTTCAGCTTATTCTTTTAAATATTCCCCTCGTCCTGGAACGCCTGGTGCAACAATGAAAAACCATGTCGATGAAACTGTGAAAAATTCTCGTCTTCAACGTTTACAAGCACTTCTTCTTGATCAGCAACATACATTTTTACGTTCTAAAATTGGTCAAACAACCAATATCCTTATCGAAAAATCCGGTCGCCATCTTGGGCAAATGGTAGGTCGCTCTCCTTGGCTGTTACCTGTTGTCGTAGATATACAAGTCTCTACAGGTACTATTATGGAGATTTATATTAAAAATGCGAGCTCAAATAGTTTCGTCGGAGAAAAAGTGAATATTTAAAAATACTCCTAAAGCTTTGTTCAAAGTATTAACTCAAAAAACTCTTTTATTTTTAAAGAAAAAAATTATATCTTGAATGTACCATACTTAAACAACACAGGAGAATAGGTTGAAAGTATCAACCGAAAAACCAAAACACATTAAAAAGGCAATAAATGCCTCCCCCAAAAACATTAATATCTTTGAAAAAACGAGCTTGTCGGAAACTGATCATATTGTTTTAACTTTTGAAAATAACAACTATGCAAAAATGGTTTTTGGAAAATTCGATGAAAATCTTTCTTATATTGAACAAAAACTCGGACTTAACATTTACCCGCGCGGTAACAAAGTTTCAATCCGTGGAAGTGCTGCTGCTACAAAACACGCGCAATATGCATTAGGCCAGCTCTATAAACTAGCAAAAACACGTCAAGAGCTTACTTTATCAGATACAGAAAGTGCACTCGCTATGGCAAATTTGCCAAATGAAAAGCAAAAGTCTCCAAAAACAATTCAATCTACGACAAAACATGTACCAATACAGTTGAGCACTCATAAAAAAACAATCTATCCCCGCACCCCAACACAAGAGGCTTATCTACGAGCAATGGAGTGTTCTGAACTTGTTTTTGGTATAGGTCCAGCAGGAACCGGCAAAACATATCTTGCTGTTGTTCACGCTGTAACGCTCTTAGAGCGCGGTATTATTGAACGAATTATCCTCTCACGTCCTGCAGTTGAAACTGGGGAACGTCTTGGTTTTCTTCCTGGTGACCTCAAAGAAAAAGTTGATCCCTATTTACGCCCGCTTTATGATGCCCTTTACGATATGATGTCTGCTGAAAAGGTAGAACGCATTTTAGCTTCTGGAGTCATAGAAATTGCTCCTCTCGCTTTTATGCGCGGACGAACACTTGTTCATTCAGCTATCATCCTTGATGAAGCACAAAATACTACGCCCATGCAGATGAAAATGTTCCTCACACGTCTTGGAGAAGGAGCACGTGTTGTTGTTACAGGTGATATAAGCCAAATTGATCTTCCTGCAGGACAAAAGTCAGGCTTAATGGAAGCAATTCGCATTCTCTCAGATATAGAAAATATTTCGATCATTCGTTTTGACGAAAAAGATATTGTACGCCATCCTCTTGTTGCTGCTATTGTGCGTGCTTATGATCGCGATTCTGGCAAACAAACAAAAAAGTATCATTCTAATGATCTTGATTAAAAAATGAATTAAATCCATCATGATTACTATTGATATAACCATTGAAGATGCTGAATGGGATAATGAGGATGTACTTTATAATATCACCACAAAAGCATTAACAACCACAATGCACCATTTATCATTAAACAAAGTAACAAGTGAACTCAGCTTGCTTTTTACAAATGACGATCACATAGCACAAATCAATGCACAATGGCGCTCTCAAAATAAACCTACAAATGTTTTATCCTTTCCTGCTTTTCCTCTTAAAGTTGGACAAAGCCCTAAACTTATGCTCGGTGATATTATCATTGCGAGAGAAACTATTATACGAGAAGCAAAAGAAGAAGGGAAATCATTTCAAGATCACCTGACACATATAATTGTTCATGGACTCCTCCATCTTCTTGGTTACAATCATGAAACAAATGATGAAGCTAATCAAATGGAAAAACTAGAAAGAGAAATCCTCCAAAAACTTTCCATAAAAAATCCCTATACTGAGTTGCTTTAAAATGATAAAAATCGAACTTTAGAAACCGATATTACACAATAAAACTTAAAGCATCTTATGCATTATTATAAAAAGTAAGGCCTAGAAAATCTTAGAACCATGGTGGATAAAATTAATACACACAATAATAACCAAATATCTTCTCATATTGAAGGAGCCTCTTCTCAACGAACAAATCATATAGAAAAACATTCATTTCTAAGCCATTTGTTTTCATTCTTACGTGGACGTAATTCCACATCACTGCGTGATGATTTAACTGATGCCCTTGCTGCCCACAATGAAGATGACGCTACACTCTTTTCGCCTGAAGAGCGTATTATGTTGTATAATATCTTACGTTTGCGTGAAACACGCATTGATGATGTGATGATTCCACGCTCTGAAATTGAAGCATTAGAAATAAATACCCCTCTTGGGGAAGCTCTCGAATATTTCGAAAAAATTGGCTATTCCCGTATGCCTGTTTATGCTGAAACTTTAGATGATCCACGAGGTATAATCCATATTCGCGATATCCTTAGTCACATAACCCGCTTTATTACCAGTTCAGCTTCTAACAAAAATGGACAAAAATCTGTTCCACTTCAATTAAGCTATACGGAGGATTTACGTACCCCAATTGGTAAACTAGATCTCATTCGAACAGTTCTATTTGTTCCAAGTTCCATGCTTGCTAGTAAATTATTAACGCGTATGCAAGCCACACGAACACAAATGGCTTTGGTTATTGATGAATATGGTGGCACAGATGGTTTAGTTTCTATGGAAGATATTGTTGAACTCATCGTTGGTGATATTGAAGATGAACACGACAATATTAATCATGTTATTGTACGTGAACCCGATAATAAATGGCTTATTGATGCAAGAACTGAATTAGAAGATGTGGAAAAGGCTCTCGGTCCTGATTTCATTGTAGGAGAATACGGTGATGAAGTCGATACTATTGGTGGTTTGATTGTTTCCATTCTTGATCGTATTCCTTCAAAAGGTGAAATCATTGAAGCTATACCTGGTTACAGATTCCGTATTTTAGAAGCTGATAAACGCCGGATTAAGCGATTACGCATTATTCGTACCCTAGAAAATGAGCATTTAGAAGAAGCTACTTCAAAAGGGTGATGGTCAAGTGCTTTTTAATAAGCTCACAGCTCTCTTACTTTCTATTACTGGTTGGAAACAACAAATATGTGTTTTTTTATGCGGTGCACTCACATCCTTTGCACTCCCACCTTTTTATCTAACACCTGTTAGTTTTTTAACTTTTCCTGTCTTCGTTATCTTACTTGATGCAATCAATGCTACTCAAAATCTCAAAAAACGCCTTTTGATAAGTGCACTAACTTGCGGAAATTTCGGTTTTGGTTATTTCGTTTGCAGCCTTTGGTGGACAAGCAATGCTTTATTGATAGATCCGATTGCTTATGCCTGGGGAGTACCATTTGTTATTTTGGGCCTTCCCGCTTATCTTGCTCTCTATTGGGTTTTTGCTGGTCTTATTGTTGGTTGGTTATGGACTAAAGGGATAGCGCGCTTCTTCGTTCTTGCTTTTGCATTGGGGCTAGCAGAATGGTTGCGCGCTATTTTGTTTACAGGATTTCCATGGAACGCTCTTGGTTATACGGCTATGCCAACCCCGATACTCATGCAATCAGATGTAATTGTAGGACTTTACGGAATGAATATTCTTGCTGTTTTAGTCTATAGTTTACCTACAGTTTTATTCACAAATGAAAAAAAGAAATTCGCGCTTGTTCTTTGTTTTTTACTTATATTAGCACATAGTGTCTTTGGATTTTATCGACTGAATACAGCACCTAATATCGTCGATTATCAAAAAAGCAATTATTGGGTACGCATTGTTCAACCTTCCATTCAACAAAACAAAAAATTAGACAATGTTACACCTGAAGATATATTCACAGCTCATCTAAACTTAAGTATAATGTCAGGAACTGATCAAACCTTAAAGCCTGACTTTATTGTATGGCCTGAAACATCCGTTCCTTACATTCTCACAGGCACTTCTGCTATCATAATGCGCATCGCCTCACTTCTTAAGCCACAACAATGGGCTATCATTGGTGCTGTACGAGCCAATACTGATTTCCATAATACCCAAACACAATATTTTAACACAATTGAAGTCATTGACGCCAAAGGCAAGATTCTTAATGCTTCCGATAAACTTCATCTGGTCCCCTTTGGTGAATATCTTCCCTATCAAAATTTATTAAATAAAATTGGATTAAACGCCATTGCTGATAAAATTGGTGGATATAGTTCTGCTAGAGTGCGTCAAACTGTCATGATGCCAAATGGATTTTCTTATCTTCCTCTTATTTGCTATGAAGCCATATTTCCTCATGAAATGACTTTTAAAGGCCCTCCTCCTCAGGCAATTATCAATGTTACAAATGATGCGTGGTTTGGTATAACGCCTGGCCCATATCAACATTTTCAGCAAGCACGGCTGCGTGCAGTTGAACTAGGAATACCTCTTATACGAGCAGCCAACAATGGAATATCAGCTGTGATCGACCCTTATGGACGAATCGTTGATGCTCTTGAACAAAATGCTATTGGTTTTCTTGATTCTCCGGTTCCATCGCCAATTATTCCAATATGGAACAATGAATACAGAATATTCTCTACTTTCATCTTATTTATTCTTATGCTATTGTGCCGTATTAGTTTTGGCTTTACAAGACGACCTTAATGATTGAGTGCTTATGTACAATATCATGTTATACGTACCAGTAACGTTGGGGAAAAGTATTACATATTATCCTAATTTATGATAAACTAACTTTACGTGCATCTAATATTGATTTGGAAACAAAGCGCTGGAAATAAAGAGTTGTAGTATGACCGAAACTAGAAAAAAGCCCGATCCAATAGATGTTTATGTTGGCACTCGTATTCGTTTACGTCGTAATATGTTAGGTCTTACCCAAGAAAAACTAGGTGAGCAATTAGGTATTACTTTTCAGCAAATCCAGAAATATGAAAAAGGTACAAACCGTGTTGGTGCAAGTCGCCTTCAAGCAATTGCAGAAATTATGGATGTTCCTGTTTCTTATTTTTTTGATAAAGGCATTACTCAATCCGTAGAAGGCTTTGCTGAAAGCGAAAGTAATTTTATGGATTTTTGCTCTAGCAGCGAAGGAATCCAATTAATGCGTGCTTTTACTAATATACTTGATGCTAAAGTACGTCGAAAAATCATTGATTTAGCAAAAGCTCTTTCTGAAGAAGATCAAAAAAATAAATTATAAGAATAAAAATTATATTTTTCCTTTAATATCGCCTCATAAATTAGCATTGAGGATTTGCCGTAGAATTGGCAAATAGAGAAAACTTTAAATAAATAATAAGAAAATGCCGGTTTTCTTTTTTTGAGAGAGTTTCTATGCTGCATCAAAATTATTTTTTCACTAGTGAATCAGTATCCGAAGGACATCCTGACAAAATCTGTGATCGTATTTCGGATGAAATCGTGGATATGATTTATAAAGAAGCGGAGAAAACTGGAACTGATCCATGGTTAATGCGAATCGCTTGTGAAACTTTAGTAAGCATAAATCGCGTGGTTATTGCTGGTGAGGTACGTGTTCCTGATACACTCTTAAAAAGAGATAAAAATGGGGAATTTATTTACGATAAAATCGGTTCTCCTATCATCAACCCTACTCATTTTCGTGCAGTTGCGCGTCAAGCTATTCGTGCAATTGGTTATGAACAGACAGGTTTTCATTGGAAAACGGTTAAAATTGATGTTCTTTTGCGTCAACAATCAGCTGATATTGCACAAGCAGTTGATAATGCAACTGATTGTCAAGGCCAAGAGGGAGCAGGCGATCAAGGTATTATGTTTGGATATGCTTGCCGTGAAACACCAGCCCTTATGCCTGCACCAATTTATTATGCGCACAAAATCTTAGAGCTTCTTGCTATAGCGCGCCATAAAAAAGAGGGAGAAGCAGGAAAGCTAGGGCCTGACGCTAAAAGCCAAATAACAATACGATATAAAAATGGAAAACCTATAGAGGTAACATCTATCGTTCTTTCAACACAACATTTAGATGAAAACTGGAATTCAAATAAAGTACAAGCAGTGGTTGAGCCTTATATTCGTCAAGCTTTACGTGATATTCCTATTTCTGATGAATGCAGTTGGTATATTAACCCAACAGGCAAATTTGTTATTGGTGGCCCTCAAAGTGATGCAGGGCTAACAGGACGCAAAATCATTGTTGATACGTATGGTGGCGCAGCACCCCATGGTGGAGGGGCGTTTTCAGGTAAAGACACAACAAAAGTTGATCGTTCTGCAGCATATGCTGCACGCTATTTAGCTAAGAATATTGTTGCAGCTGATTTAGCAGAACGGTGCACTATTCAACTTTCTTATGCAATTGGTGTTGCACAACCCTTATCTATTTACCTTAACCTTCACGGAACAGGAAAAGTAGACGAAAATACTATTGAAACCACAATCCGCAAAATAATGGATCTTTCACCAACAGGCATCCGAAAACACCTTGGTCTTAATAAACCTATTTATGCTAAAACAGCTGCTTATGGCCATTTTGGACGCAAACCAGAACATGATGGTTCATTTTCATGGGAAAAAACTGATCTGATTGCAACACTTAAATCAATGATTAAAGTACCATGATTGCAGATAAAACACGTATAAGCGAAGCTTTTTTTGGTCGCCGACAAGGAAAGCGACTACGAAACAATCAACTTGCGTGTATAAAAACGCTACTCCCTACTCTTAACATTGATTTAAATAAACCCGCACCCTTAGAGTTAACATCTTTATTTGTTAATCAAGTAAAGGAAGTCCGACTTGAAATTGGTTTTGGTGGAGGTGAAAATTTGATTTATGAAATGGAACGTTTTCCACAAACTGGTTTTATTGGCGTAGAACCCTTTATTAATGGTATGGCAAAAATATTGGTCCATATTGAAAAACACACACATTATCAAAATCATCTTCGCCTTTATGATAATGATGCCATACAACTTCTTGATTGGCTGCCAATAGCATCGCTTGATGGAATAGACCTTTTTTATCCTGATCCATGGCCTAAAAAAAAGCATTGGAAACGACGATTTATCAATGTAAAAAACCTTAATCGTTTTGCTCGAGTGCTTAAAACAGGTAAAAAATTTCGTTTTGCCAGCGATATAGATACTTACGTCAATTGGACCCTATATCACTGCACACATCATAATAGTTTTGAATGGCAAGTAGAAAGTCCTCAAGATTGGAAAGCCCCCTACCCATCATGGCAAAGCACCCGTTATGAAGCAAAAGCTTTGCGCGAAGGTAGAACTCCTGCTTATCTTACTTTTATTAGAAAATAGGTAATGAAACACTTTACATGGATAACTTGAAAAACTTTAAATTTAAGAATATAATAAGGTAGATTCTTAATCTTAGGATAAGGAGTGGGTTATTTGGACCCACTCTTTTTTAATATCAGTGGGGTAGAACAACTTGAATGATATAAACGAAACTGAAAGAATGAATAACATCGATGAGCCTCGTTTGTTTGAAGAAGATGGCATCGAAGGGCGTGTGGCTACTCTTGTCTCACCATTACTCCAACCTTTAAGTTATCGTTTAATTCGCGTAAAACTCTCTGGTTTAAATGGTCTAACTCTTCAGATTATGGCTGAGCGCACTGATGGTACCATGACAATAGAAGATTGCGAAATTATTAGCCGCACTATTTCGCCTTTTCTTGATGTGCAAAATGTTATTGAACGAAAATATCATTTGGAAATTTCATCTCCTGGTATTGATCGCCCATTGGTAAGAAAATCTGATTTTTTCAAGTGGCAAGGACATATTGTGAAAATTGAAACTAGTGTTGTTATTAATGGACGCCAGAAATTTCGTGGCATACTAACCAACATTACACAAAATAGCTTTACCTTAAATATCGATAAAGCTTCTCACGGAGAAATAACGGATGTTTTGATTCCCTTCGCTGATGTTACGAATGCACGTCTAGTACTCACTGATGAACTTATTCGTGATGCACTGAAAAAAGATAAAAATTTACGTCAACAGCTAGTCCCTGAAGACAATCTCAGCACTTTAATCGAAAAAACAAACTGTTAAAATTAATATTAATTAGGATCATTCCGCTTGGATGGTATAAAAAGGAGAAAATCTATGGCTATAAGCGCTAACAGGCTTGAACTTCTGCAAATCGCAGATGCTGTTGCACGCGAAAAGTCAATTGACCGTGAAATTGTCATTTCTGCAATGGCCGATGCTATACAGAAAGCAGCGCGTTCACGCTATGGTCAAGAAACCAATATCCGTGCTGAGATTAATTCTAAAACAGGTGAAATCAAATTACAGCGTTTGCTTCAAGTTGTTGACATCGTCGAAGATTATACAACTGAAATTGCTTTATCCGACGCCCTAAAACACCAAGACGATATAAAAGTGGGTGATTTTTTTTGTGACCCTTTACCTCCTATGGATTTCGGACGCATTGCAGCACAATCTGCTAAACAGGTTATTGTACAAAAAATACGTGATGCAGAACGTGATCAACAATTTGAAGAATTCAAAAATAAAGTTGGTGAAATAATCTCTGGTACAGTTAAACGTGTAGAATATGGTAATGTCATTGTCGATCTAGGACGTGGAGAAGCTATAATACGACGTGATGAACTAATTCCTCGTGAGTCCTTTCACTATGGAGATCGGATTCGTGCTTTTGTCAATGACGTACATCGTGAACCGCGAGGACCGCAAATTTTCCTTTCGCGTACACACCCTCAATTTATGGCAAAACTTTTTACCATGGAAGTACCAGAAATTTACGATGGTATTATAGAAATTAAATCTGTTGCACGTGATCCAGGTTCGCGTGCTAAAATTGCTGTCGTTTCACGTGATGGCTCAATTGATCCTGTTGGAGCATGCGTTGGCATGCGGGGAAGTCGGGTTCAAGCTGTTGTTGCAGAATTGCAAGGAGAAAAAATTGATATTATTCCTTGGTCACCTGATGCTGCAACATTTATTGTCAATGCACTACAGCCTGCTGAAGTTTCAAAAGTCGTCCTCGATGAAGAGGCAGAACGTATTGAGGTTGTTGTCCCTGATGACCAACTCAGTCTCGCTATTGGGCGACGTGGGCAAAATGTTCGTTTAGCTTCGCAATTAACAGGGTGGAGCATTGATATCTTAACAGAACAAGAAGAATCCGAAAATCGCCAAAAAGAATTTAATGAACGCAGTAAGCTTTTCATGGAATCCTTAGATGTTGATGAAATGGTCGGACAAGTTATGGCATCAGAAGGCTTTGCTTCAATTGAAGAAATTGCCTATGTTGATCTTGAAGAAATTGCTTCTATTGATGGTTTTGATCGTGAAACTGCTTCAGAAATTCAAAGCCGTGCACGTGAATACCTAGAACACAAAGAAAAAGAATTAGATGAAAAACGTAAAAAACTCGGTGTTGCTGATGAATTGCGAGAACTTCCTGGTATGACAAGTGCGATGTTGGTCGCTATTGGTGAAGATGGTATTAAAACAATAGACGATTTTGCAGGTTATGCAGTTGACGATTTAATTGGTTGGCGAGAACGCAAAGGAGGTCAAGTTCAGAACTTCTCTGGTATCTTAACCCCATTTGATATTACACGTACTGATGCAGAAGCTATGATTTTAGCTGCACGTGTGCAAGCAGGTTGGATATGTCAAACTGATTGTGTCGCAGAAAATTCTACAGAAAATGAGAAAATAAATACCGTGGATGAAGACACACTTTAAATGATGGGAAACACACTTTAAATGAATGAGCGAACCTGCATTGTGACAAAGAAGAGTGCTTCAGCGACAGCGTTGATCCGCTTTGTCGTTGGTCCAAACAATCAAATTATCCCCGATCTTAAAGCTAATTTGCCTGGGCGTGGTATTTGGGTCTCTGCTCATTATAATATTATTGAAGAAGCAATTAAACGTAAAGCTTTTAGCAAAAATCTTAAAACAGATGTGGAGGTTGCTTCAAATCTTGCTAATATTGTGGATAAACTTCTCCTAAAATCTGCCCTTGGAAGCCTTTCTATGGCGCGAAAAGCAGGTGCTGTTGTTACAGGTTTAACCAAAGTTGATTCCGCTATCCGCTCTGGTCAGGTTGCTCTCATACTTCATGCAAAAGAAGCTACGGAAGATAGTAAACGGAAAATTTTACAAGCAATCTATGCAATACAACAGAAAACGAATCAGGATATAAAAGTTTTATCTTTATTTACAAGCAATGAAATGAGTGTGGCTTTTGGAACTAATCTTGTGATACATGCAGCCTTATTGAATACAAAATCTGCAGAGGGTTTTAGCAAAACGATAAATAAATTGATTGCCTATCGTGATGAGAAACACAATAAGCCTTGTGAGATGACGGCAAAAGCCGTGAAGGAAATACAATGAGTGAAAACAATAATGACAAGATAACAGCTAAAAAGACGCTGACTCTCAAACGAACAGGGCTGGAAACTAGTATGGTCAAACAAAATTTTAGTCATGGCCGTACAAAAGCTGTAGTTGTCGAAACTAAACGACGTAAAATTACACGCCCTGATGAAAAAGCTGAAACACCATTGTCAATTACTAAACCGCATGTGGCTCAACAACGCTCCAAGCCGCGGTTTGAAGAAAAAGTAACTAGTAAACCTACAACCCAAAAATCTGTGGCTCAAAGTAATCTTTCATCAACTGAAATAGAAGCAAGGTTTCGTGCTTTAGAAGAAGCAAAAATCCAAGAACAGATAACACGTCAACAAGCTGAAGAAAAAGAAAAGCACACCAAAGAACGTGAAAATTTACGTTTACAAGCTGCTCAAGAAACAACAAGACAACAAGACAATCAACGCACTGTAGTACAGCCTCAACCTTTCTCTCCTGCTGTCTCTTTAATAGAACCAACAGAATCAACAAAGGTAGCTGCCCCATTTAAAAATACAGCTTCAATCGAAAAACGCACCATAGACGACAATGAAGATGAAGAAAAACGTAACCGTCGCACTAATCTTTCCAAATCAGAAATACGTGCACCTAAAGCTATGAAAGGTGCCGATGAGCGTCGCCGTGGAAAACTCACCCTTAATAGTGCATTAGATGAAGAAGGCAGTGCACGTGGTCGTTCAATGGCCGCAATGCGCCGTAGACAAGAAAAATTTAAACGCGCACAAAATCAAGAACCACGGGAAAAAATTTCTCGTGAAGTTATTCTTCCTGAAACTATTACCATCCAAGAACTTGCGCAACGTATGGCTGAACGCTCTGTTGATGTTATTAAATTTCTGATGAAACAGGGTCAAATGATGAAGCCCGGTGATGTTATTGATGTAGATACTGCCGAGCTTATCGCAATTGAATTTGGTCATACAGTTAAATGTGTCTCGGAATCGGATGTAGAAGAAGGTATCTTTAATATAGCTGATGATCCTCAAAAAATGCGGCAACGTCCACCAGTGGTAACAATTATGGGCCATGTCGATCACGGAAAAACGTCTTTGCTCGATGCTATTCGCAAAGCTAATGTTGTATCTAATGAAGCAGGTAGTATTACACAACATATTGGTGCTTATCAAATTGAACAGAATGGTCAGAAGATTACCTTTATCGATACACCCGGACACTCTGCCTTTACAGCCATGCGTGCTCGAGGTGCTCAAATCACTGATATTGCCATTCTGGTAATAGCTGCAGATGATAGTATTATGCCGCAAACAATTGAATCAATCAATCATGCAAAAGCTGCTGGTGTGCCTATTATTGTTGCCATAAATAAAACTGATAAACCAACTGCTGATGCACAAAAAGTACGCACAGAACTTATGCAACACGAAGTTTTCGTGGAATCCATGGGCGGGGAAACCTTAGAAGTTGAGGTTTCTGCTAAAACTGGTCAAAATCTTGATAAACTTCTAGAAGCTATTCTCCTTCAAGCTGAAATTCTTGACCTGAAAGCAGATCCAGAACGAACTGCAGAGGGTATTGTTATTGAAGCAAAACTTGATCGAGGACGTGGATCCATTGCAACTGTTCTTATTCAAAAAGGTACATTGCATCTTTCCAATATTATCGTAGCAGGTAATGAATGGGGTCGTGTTCGTGCCTTGATTGACGATCATGGTAACCATATTAAAGAAGCAAGCCCTTCTACACCGGTCGAAATTTTAGGTATGCAAGGTACACCGCAAGCTGGTGATCGTTTTGCTGTTGTAGTGAATGAAGAAAAAGCGCGTGAAATTTCTGAATATCGTCAACGATTAGCACGTGACAAAGCTGTAGCACGAAAAGCTGGTTCTCGGGGTTCTCTTGAACAAATGATGACAAAACTGCAAACTGCTGGTATAAAAGAATTTCCGCTTATTATTAAAGGAGATGTGCGGGGATCTATTGAAGCGATTGCATCAGTATTAGAAAAGCTAGGAAATGAGGAAGTACGTGCGTGTATTGTTCATTCTGGTACTGGGGGAATTACTGAAAGTGATATTTCTCTTGCTGTAGCATCTAATTCTGCTGTTATTGGCTTTAATATTCGAGCTAATAAACAAGTGCGTGATCTTGCTGTAGCTCAAGGAATCGAAATTCGTTATTATAACATCATTTACGATCTTGTTGACGATGTCAAAGCGGCCATGTCAGGATTACTTTCACCAGAAAAACGTGAAACGTTTCTTGGTAATGCTGAAATTTTGGAAGTCTTTAACATTACAAAAATTGGAAAAGTTGCTGGTTGTCGAGTTACAGAAGGTAAAATAGAACGAGGAGCAAATGTTCGTCTCATTCGAGATAATATTGTTATTCATGAAGGAAAACTTAAAACGCTTAAACGTTTCAAAGATGAAGTCAATGAAGTACAAGTTAGCCAAGAATGTGGGATAGCATTTGAAAATTATGAAGATACGCGTATAGGCGATATTATTGAAATTTTCCGAGTAGAACACATTAATCGCACATTATAAAATTACTTGATAACTTTTCTTTTTATCAAATGAGAGAAGTTATTGAATTTACAGATGGTATCTCTTTTCTTTTTAATTTTTTAAAAAGTAAAGAGAAGAGAAATTATAATAAAGGTTATGAGTTCAATGAAAAACACAGGCCCATCACAACGGCAATTAAGAGTGGGAGAACAAGTTCGCCACGTGTTAGCTCATATACTGCAACGAGATATTCTACTTGATGATGTCTTAAAAGGTGTTGTTATTTCTATCTCTGAAGTACGTATGTCAGCAGATCTGAAAATTGCCATATGCTTTATTTCTCTGCTCAGTACTGTTCACAATATTTCTCATACTGCTATTATAGAAGTCCTGAATAAACATAGTCGTTTTATCCGTAAAGAAATTAGCCATCAATTGCGACAAATGAAATACATGCCTGAATTACATTTTCGGTTTGATAGCAGTTTTGATAATTTTTCAAAAATTGATGCTCTACTCCATTCACCTGAAGTAGCACGCGATCTTCTTCATAATAACGAGCCTGAAAATTAAAAACATGGCACAACAACGTAAAAAAAAAGGTCGTTCTATCTCTGGTTGGATAATTCTTGATAAACCAAAAGGAATGAAATCAACAGAAGCTGTTTCACAAATCAAATGGCTCTTTAATGCACAAAAAGCAGGTCATGCAGGTACGCTTGATCCTCTTGCTTCTGGTATGTTACCTATTGCATTAGGAGAAGCAACCAAAACTATTCCTTATGTTATGGAAGGTGTAAAAACCTATCACTTTCACGTAGCTTGGGGAGAAGAACGCTCAACAGATGATCTTGAAGGTGAAGTAATTAAAACAGCGGCTCAACGTCCAACACAAGAAGATATCCTCGCCCTTTTACCCAAATATACAGGTGTTATTTTACAAACACCTCCAAAATTTTCTGCAATTAAAATTGCTGGTAATCGTGCTTATGATCTGGCCCGTGCAGGGGAAATTGTTGAAATTCCACCTCGCGAAGTGAAAATTGAATCCCTCAAATTTACTGGAACGACCACACAAGGACATTCCATTTTTGAAATAACATGCGGAAAAGGAACATATGTACGCTCCTTAGCACGCGATATGGGATGTGATCTTGGTTGTTATGGATATATTGCTGACTTACGCCGTATCGCAGTAGCTCCTTTTAATGAAAATGATCTCATTCCGTGGAATAAATTAGAAGTAGCCGTAACACATAAAGACGAAAAAGATGAAAATTATACATTTTCCAAACGGAATTTCTCTATACTTGATGAACTACTAACTGAAACAAAGGCCGCATTAGTTCATCTCCCTCATTACACCATAAACGAAAATCAAGTACAGCATTTAAGAACGGGCAATCCAGTATTCTTATGTAATCAAAATGCATCCGTTGATAAAAATGATGTTTGTATAGTCCATAAAGACAAACTTCTCGCTATAGGTACTATTGAAAAAAACCAATTCACACCAAAACGTATTTTCACAAATAAATGAACTTTTTTCTACCTGCGATAACCTCTTGTGGAACAAAGTATTCTCCCACACTTATTACGAATAATTGATCCACTTTACCACTTCATAATCTAAACCGTTCTACTAAGATCATTGCTCTGTAGAAAGCTTCAAATATACCTCATCAGCCTGTGGTATTGTTTGCCACTCAATCATACGGTGTACTCTTATACCATCGGGTGCACAATTTAATCGACTAAGATGTTTATTCACTTCTGCATCTGCTTTTATAGCCCGATAATTATGGCGTAAATAATCTACCCATGTTGGCATATGATAAACTTCTGTCCAATAGCCAGGTTTTTCAAGGTTACGTACAAGAGCCCACTGGCGAGCGCCATCACGCCGGCGAATATGGCGACGACGTGCCATAACTTCAAGAAACTCTTTGAGATCATTTTCATTAATTTGATAATCAATCATAATCATGATAGGACCACTGCGTGCTTCCAAGTCAAGCAAAAGTTGTGGTTCTTTAAATTGATCAAGTGGATCAAAATCTATCTGAGGAATTTCTTGAATTTTAAACTTTATGCCTGCAAGAGCCCCTAAAATTAAGAAGAGAGCACAAACACTCAAAGCCACTGTTGGAGAATAAGCATCAGCAAATACACCCCAGATCACACTACCAACTGCCATACCGCCATAAGATGCAGTTTGATAAAGTGCTAAAGCACGCGCAACAACCCAGCGTGGTGTGGAAAGCTGTACAGATGTATTAAACAGTGATAACGCTAAAACCCAGAACAAACCGGCAGGAAATAAAACAAGATGACTTACAACAATTGAACGACTCCCTGCTAAAACAAAGCAAACAAAAGAAAAGCCAATAAATGAAGTTGCAACAATCATCTCTGAACTAAAATAATGCCGTATATACGAATTAACAACGCCAGCTGTAATCGCACCTATACCAAAACAACCAAGTAACGTACCGTAGAGAAGGGCGCTTCCCCCAAGAATTTCACATGCAATAATTGGTAACAGAGCAGAAACCGAAATTGTCCCGATACCAAAAAGAAATGCTCTGGCCATAACGTTTAAAAGATTAGGCGACATCACAACATAACGCAAACCATCTGCTATAGCCCCTAAAAATTTCTCTCGCGGCAGTGGTAATGTATTGGTCTTATAGTTGGGTTTCCATAAAAATAAAGCACTCGTTAAAGGAATATAACTCATAGCATTCAATAAAAAAGCAACCGTTCCACCTAAAGTAGCAATGACAGCTCCTCCGATAGCAGGACCTATACTGCGCATTAAATTAAAGCCAATACTATTTAGAGTAACAGCAGTAGGGATATTTTCTCTACTGACAATATCCCCCATTGTTGCTTGCCAAGCAGGATTATGAAAAGCAAGCCCACACCCAATCAAAAATGTAAAGCACAGTAAAAGCCAAGGCGTTATCAATCCTAAATAGGATAAAACAGTCAAATTAATTGATACAATTATCATAACTATTTGTGCAAATAACATAATCTGACGCCGATTAAAATTATCGGCTAATGCTCCTGCCATCAGAGAAAAAACAACAAGTGGTAATACTGTAGCACCTTGAACAAGCCCAACCATGAAATGCGATGAACTAATCAAAGTCATCAACCAGCTTGCCCCTACAGCTTGTATAACAACCCCCAAATTAAAAATGAGAGTCGCTGACCATAAATTTCGAAACATTGGATTTTGAAAAAGCTCTAACATTGAAATTTTCTGCATCTTTTGTCTCCAAATCGGCAGTCTAATCTTCTTTTTACCATAAATACATTGCGCAAAGCTGTAATCTTTTTCTCAAATAGATATGCCATATTTCATAAAATAGCCTTAAACTAAAAAACTTTATTTCTAAAGAAGATTTTCAAGATACTTTCAAGGACTAGTATTTTATTCTTCTTTCTTATATAAATACCAAAGCAGGTAAGAATTTTTGTTCTTCTTGTTTTTTCATAGACCCTTGCTGGACGACATCTCGGCTATGGGTGACTGTTGTTTCCTCATTTTTTGAAAGGATGATATGATGTCGATTACAGCTGAACGTAAACACGCTCTCATTACAGAATATGCAACTAAAACCGGTGATACAGGCTCGCCAGAAGTGCAAGTTGCTGTTCTTTCTGAACGTATTTCTAATTTAACTAATCATTTTAAATCTCACAAAAAGGACAATCATTCTCGTCGTGGCCTTTTAAAGATGGTTTCTAAACGCCGTCGTCTTCTTGATTATCTTAAAGAAATTGACCAAGATCGCTATCAGATATTGATCGGAAAGTTAGGCTTGCGTCGCTAAAATAAAGTAAATGGATGTTTTTATAAAAAACATCCATTTATGTCAGCTTACTGCTTTCATCTTCAAAATTGATAAAAATTTTCATAAGGCAGATTGCCAGTTGCTTCGTATCTCAATTGTGATTTATTCTTATTTTTGCGAAAAAAACAGAAGCATCTTGTTGTCTTGTCCGCATTTAAAAGTAAACATACAAAACTAGAACGTGAACACTGGCCATTAAGGATAAAAAATGTTTAAAACCCATAAGGTAGAAATTGAATGGGCCGGTCGGCCACTCATCCTCGAAACAGGAAAAATTGCACGTCAAGCTGATGGTGCAGTTATTGCAACCTACGGTGAAACCATCGTATTAGCAACTGTCGTTTCAGCAAAAAATCCAAAACCAGATCAAGATTTTTTTCCATTAACCGTCAATTATCAAGAAAAAACCTATGCTGTCGGTAAAATACCAGGTGGCTACTTTAAACGCGAAAGCCGACCGAGTGAAAATGAGACATTGATCTCACGTTTGATTGATCGTCCGATTCGTCCTCTTTTTGTCGACGGTTATAAGAATGACACTCAAGTCATTGTCTCTGTTATACAGCATGATTTAGAAAACAACCCTGATATTCTTGCTATGATCGCATCTTCTGCTGCATTAACTTTATCAGGTATTCCTTTTGTAGGTCCTATTGCTGGTGCTCGCGTTGGTTATTGTAATGGGCAATATGTTCTCAATCCTCACATTGATGAAATGCCCGAATCAAAACTCGATCTTGTCGTCGCTGGAACAGAAAATGCCGTGTTAATGGTTGAATCAGAAGCACAAGAATTACCTGAAGATGTCATGCTTGGCGCTGTTATATTTGGTCAAAAAGGTTTTCAACCCGTTATTGACGCTATCATTAAACTTGCCGAAGTCGCTGCAAAAGAACCACGCGATTTTATTCCAGAAGATTTGTCTGACCTTGAAACAACTATGCTTGAAATGGTCGAAAAAGACCTCCAAAAAGCTTATACAATCACCGATAAACAAGAACGTCACACTGCAATTGATGTTATTAAAACAGAAGTTGTCGACAAATTTATGTCGAAAATAGAGGAAAATTGTGAATTTAATGCTGATCAAATTGCCACTGTTTTCAAGCATTTACAGGCTAAAATTGTTCGCCAAAATATTCTTGATACTGGAAAACGTATTGATGGACGTACCCTTTCAACTGTACGTTCAATTCAATCAGAAGTTGGTATTTTACCTCGTGCACACGGATCAGCGCTGTTTACCCGCGGCGAAACACAAGCACTTGTTATCGTAACCTTGGGAACAAGTGAAGATGAACAATATATTGACTCATTAACAGGAACGTACAGAGAAACATTCTTACTCCATTACAATTTCCCGCCTTTTTCAGTAGGTGAAACAGGGCGTATTAGTTCTCCTGGTCGTCGAGAAATTGGCCACGGTAAATTGGCATGGCGTGCTATTCACCCAACATTGCCGACAAAAGATTCTTTCCCTTACACTATTCGTGCTGTGTCAGAAATTACTGAATCTAATGGATCATCTTCAATGGCAACTGTCTGCGGAACTTCACTTGCTCTCATGGATGCGGGTGTTCCTTTGGCTCGCCCTGTTGCGGGTATTGCAATGGGTCTGATTAAAGAAGGCGAACGTTTTGCTATTTTGTCTGATATTTTAGGTGATGAAGATCACCTTGGTGATATGGACTTCAAAGTAGCAGGTACAAAAAATGGTATCACGTCTTTGCAAATGGACATTAAAATTGATGGTATTACTGAAGAAATTATGAAAATAGCACTTGAACAAGCTAAAGATGGTCGAATCCATATTCTCAATGAAATGTCAAAAGCTCTAACTAGTGCACGTGATGAATTAAGCGAATTCTCTCCGCGTATAGAAATGATGAACATTCCTGTAGATAAAATTCGCGATGTTATTGGTACTGGCGGAAAAGTAATTCGAGAAATCGTTGAACAAACCGGAGCTAAAATTAATATTGAAGATAATGGAGCAATTAAAATCGCTTCTACCGACGCTAAAGCCATTGAGGCAGCAAAACGTTGGATTCATTCGATTGTTGATGAACCTGAAATTGGTGCTATCTATCAAGGAACAGTTGTAAAAACTGCAGAATTTGGTGCATTTGTAAACTTTTTTGGCTCACGTGATGGACTCGTTCATATTTCCCAACTAGCATCAGAACGCGTAGAAAAAACAACTGATATCGTTAAAGAAGGTGATAAAGTTTGGGTTAAATTAGTGGGCTTTGATGAACGCGGTAAAATCCGACTATCGATGAAAGTTGTTGACCAACAAACCGGAAAAGAAATTGCTTTCGATGATTCAATAAAGGTAGAAAAAGAAAATAGTTCTGATAAAAAAAGTAATACTGAACGCAAACGCCGCAGTAAGAAAAAAGAAAATTGAGCTTTTTTTATTATCATGAAAAAAATGCTATCTTCATATTAGGATAACATTTTTTTTGAAAGAACCCAATGTGCCACTGTTGTTACCTTTAAAAATATAATTTTTTCAACTTAACCCAAATTAATATTGGTTATTTTTCGATTTAATTAAGGTACTCAATGAATATAAGTACAAACTTTCAAATTATAATTGTCTTAATGACTAAATTTCTTAAAATCTATCAATGTCAAATTTCGCCGCTTTTGTAAGCGAGCTAAACTTTTGCTTATAATGGTGTATTTTTACAATTTGATAAATACCGTGATTTTCACTAAAAATTACTTCTTGGATTTGTCTAAATGAGTCAAACCAAATAGATAAATTGTCATCAACAAAGATAAAAAGCCGCAAAGAACATCACTTCAATAATGAAATAGGTAAATTATATTAGTGATAAATTACCCAAAATCACAGCTTTGTATTTTAATTTCAAGTATTACAATCTAAAAATAGATAGGTATAATATTTTATCGTTTTGTTCATTAGCACTCAGTCTTGAAAATAAACTTCATAACGTTTCTGGCATGTTTTTACAGTCGTTACTGTTCCAGAAGCTGTCATATTTTCTGTTTTGTATATTTCTGGAAAAACTTTTAATTTAGTAGCCAGTTAAAGTTTCTTTTCCGGTACAAGCATTTAAAAAATAACTAAAACTAGTTGCACTTAATCTTTATAAAATCAATTATAATGTTCTAAAAGTAATCAAAAACACGTGTAATAATTAATAGCCATTACTTTTATGGTTTTTTGTTATGATGATCTTGTTTACGGGCTTATCATAGATTTTCATAATACAATTATTTCAAACCCACTGCCTCACACAACAAAATATAAATATTCTCATCTTAAGAAAGAAAATATTACAATTATCAATACTTGAAAAATCCTTCAAATAAGGAAGCAGTTTATTTTATTGTTATCAACCACTAGGCTACTTTGTGAAAGAGTGTAGACAACTCTTTCACAAAGTTTCAATATATAAAAAGCACGCAGTTTTAAAAGTTATCCGAAGTACATCTACAAAAAGATGATAAACAAGCAATAACCCTTAAAGAATAAAACGTGAAAGATCGACATCAGCAGCTAAATCACCTATAGATTGTTTGACATAAGCAGCATCAACTTTAAATGAAGTACCAGCTTTATCAGGTGCTGTAAAAGAAATTTCATCTAGAACACGTTCCATTACTGTTTGCAAGCGACGTGCCCCAATATTTTCAATCCTTGCGTTTAAATCAACAGCAATATCAGCTAAAGCATCAATTGCATCATCTGTAATTTCTAAATGAACCTCTTCTGTTGCCATTAAAGCAATATATTGCTTTATCAAACTTGCTTCAGGTTCAGTAAGAATACGCCGTAAATCTTCCCTTGTTAAAGCATTTAACTCTACGCGTATAGGCAAACGACCTTGAAGCTCTGGCAACAAATCAGATGGCTTGGATACATGAAATGCACCAGAAGCAATAAAAAGGATATGATCTGTTTTTATTTGCCCATATTTAGTAGAAACTGTTGTTCCTTCAACTAAAGGCAAAAGATCCCGCTGGACCCCTTCACGTGAAACAGTAGCGCCTGCTCCACCATCTCTGGTCGCAATTTTATCAATCTCATCAATGAAAACAATTCCATCATTTTCAGTAACACGCAATGCTTCTTGAATAATTTGATCCTGATCAAGAAGTTTTTCAGATTCATCATCAATTAATGGTTTAAAAGCATCTTTCACGGTTGTTTTGCGGATTTTTGTACGAGTCCCCATTTTGCCAAAAATATCTGATAAATTCATAATGCCCATTTGTGCACCAGGCATACCAGGAATATCAAAGGTGGGAGTACCATTACTACTATTGTCAGCTACTTCAATCTCAATTTCTTTGTCATCCAATTCACCTTCGCGTAATTTTTTACGAAAACTATCACGTGTAGCAGGACTTGCCGTTTTGCCAACAAGAGCGTTTAAAACCCGCTCTTCAGCGTTCATATGGGCTTTAGCTTTCACCTCATCCCGCTTTTTCTCTCGTACAAGAGAAATTGCTATTTCAACAAGATCACGAATAATTTGTTCAACATCACGCCCAACATAACCAACTTCGGTAAATTTAGTAGCTTCTACTTTAACAAAAGGTGCTCCAGCAAGTTTTGCCAATCGACGTGCTATTCCTGTCTTACCAACACCTGTTGGCCCTATCATTAAAATATTTTTCGGCATAACTTCTTCACGCATTTGTCCTTCAAGTTGTTGCCGACGCCACCGATTACGCAAGGCAATAGCAACAGAACGTTTAGCGTCTTTCTGACCAATAATAAAACGATCAAGTTCAGAAACAGTTTCGCGAGGAGAAAATACAACACACATTCAAATAGCTTTCTCTAAAGAATTATAACTCTGTATCCAATGTTTCAATTGTGAAATTGCCATTGGTATAAACACAAATTTCAGCAGCAATGTTCATCGCTTTACACGCAATAGCTTTTGCGTCCAAATCTGTATCTATGAGTGCCCGTGCAGCCGATAAAGCAAAATTGCCCCCAGAACCAATTGCCATGATTCCATCTTCTGGTTCTAATACATCTCCAAGGCCTGTTAAAGCCAAAGTTACCTTTTTATCAGCTACAAGCATCATTGCTTCAAGACGACGCAAATAGCGATCAGTTCGCCAATCTTTTGCAAGCTCTACGCACGCACGCATGAGCTGATCAGGATACTGTTCAAGCTTAATTTCCAATCTTTCCAACAATGTGAAAGCATCTGCTGTCGCACCTGCAAAACCAGCAATAACCGTTCCACCCTTCCCAAGACGACGCACTTTACGTGCATTGCCTTTCATAATCGTTTGCCCAAGTGAAACTTGACCATCACCAGCCATAACGACTTTGTCGCCCTTTCGTACAGTAACGATAGTCGTACCATACATTCTATCAGACTTATGTTCTGCCATTAAGAAAACTCCTTAATATTGCTTCCCTTTATCAGACATAAAATTTAACTATCTATCTCTTTATTTAAGAACATATATTGCAAAACGCAACGATTGAGCTTAACTCAATTATTTAAATTAAGAAAATGATACCATTTCTGCTAACTTAAATTGTTGTTAAATAACTTTTATATGTAATCTGCGTTTTCTAAAGGGCAAACTATGAAAAAAATAGCCATAGGAACATTGGGTGGCACCATCGCAATGGCGCCTGATAGTTTTGGAAAAATGCAACCAACTTTAACCTCAGATATCCTCATAAAAAGTGTTCCTGATTTAAAAAATATTGCCAATATTTATGCTCAAACATTAACACAATTACCAAGTGGATCTTTATCTTTTAAAATTCTTTTTGAAACAATAGAATGGGCAACACAACAAATCGCAGCTGGTGCCGATGGTATTGTTTTAACACAAGGTACTGATACTCTAGAAGAAACAGCTTTTTTTCTTTCCCTTTACTGGAATAAAGTTGAACCACTTGTTATAACTGGTGCTATGCGTCTACCCTGTAATGCAGGTGCTGATGGGCCTGCTAATCTTTTAGCTGCAACTCGTGTTGCTGCTGATCAACAGAGTCGTAACAGAGGTGTCTTGGTTGTGATCAATGACACTATTCATTCACCCTACTGGGTGCAGAAAAGCCATACTGTCAAAGTTGAAACATTTCAGTCAGATTTAGCAGGCGCTTTAGGAACCATTTTGGAAGGAAAACTTATTTATTTCAATGATCGAAATTTCTTTCCTACAACTTTTACGTTTCCTAAAAATAATAATCACCAAGTTGCACTCCTGTACTCTTCTTTCTCATCTGATACAAATTTAATGAAATTTTGTGTTGAAAGTGGACATTATGCAGGCCTTGTCATAGCTGGTTTTGGTGCGGGGCATTGTTCTTCTCAAGAAGCAGATATTGTACGACAACACGCCAAAAAGATTCCAATTATCATCGCAAGCCGTTCTTATAATGGCTCAACAGCTAAAACAACCTATGGTTATAAAGGCTCAGAAACCGATATGATTGCTTCTGGTGCCTTGATGTCAGGTTATTTATCCGCAGTGAAAGCACGTTTACTTTTATGGGCTTTTTTGGCACAAGGTCTATCACGAGAACAAATTAGTATGTATTGGAATGATTGGACTATAAGCTGAGCAAAATCATTGATTATTTTAAATGAAGAAAATATGCAAAATAAAATATTTCTGACAATAAAGCACCTTATCTTTTTATATTCAAGTATTGCTATTGCAAAAAAACAACCCAGTAAAAAATTCTTGGCTGGTAAAAATGATTGATATCAATCTATCAAAAACCAATCAAGAAGATGATCTGATTAATTACATTTCTGGCCCCTATTCTCCTTATAGTGTTTTTACTGCACAAGAATGGTCCCAGTTTCGTGCAGATACACCACTTACTTTAACCTTTGATGAAATTAAACGTTTACGATCAATTGGCGATCCTATTGATCTTGAAGAAGTACAACGCATTTATCTCTCCTTGTCGCGTTTGTTATCATGCCACGTTGAAGCAGTGCAAAAACTCTTCCAAAAACGACAACAATTTTTGTACCAAGAAGATACAATAAAAACTCCTTTTATTATTGGAATTTCCGGTTCTGTTGCAGTAGGAAAATCAACCACTGCACGCATTCTTCAAGAACTTTTGAAACGCTGGACATCCAGCTTTAAAGTCGACCTAGTAACAACTGACGGCTTTCTTTATCCTAATGCTGTATTACAGAAAAAAAATCGTATGAATCGTAAAGGTTTTCCTGATTCCTATGATATTAAAAAATTGCTACGCTTTCTTTCTGCCATAAAAGCTGGTATTGGTAATGTCAGCGTACCGCTTTATTCACATATGACCTACGATGTTTTAGAAAATAAAGAAGCTATTATTGACCGTCCTGATATTTTAATTGTTGAAGGTATTAATGTGCTTCAGATCAGTGATTTTCCTAATGATAAAGAAATTATGCCTTTTGTTTCAGATTTTTTCGATTTTTCAATCTATGTAGATGCTGCAACAGAAATGATTCGCCATTGGTATCTAGATCGTTTCAAACGTTTACGTAAAACAGCGTTTCAAAATCCTGAATCTTATTTTCATCGTTATGCGCTTTTAAGTGAAGAAGAAGCCTTTAAAATTGCTGAAAATCTTTGGTGTACGATTAACTTAAAAAATTTACAAGAAAATATATTGCCAACACGATCACGAGCTAACCTTATTCTACGGAAAGGAAGAAACCATTTGGTCGAATATGTCGCACTTCGGAAACTATAAGGATCAAATAGATATGCTTCAACACCAAATTAATTTTACTTCAACACGTGCCGACAATAGTTGCCCTATTATTTTAGTGTGCAAAAAAAATTGTGCTGACTCATCTTTTGATGCATCAACAACCAAATGGATGAAAGTCAATAATTTTACTGGAAAAGCAGGACAAATATTATTTGTTCCTCATGAAACAGGACAATTAAAAAAAGTTTTATTTGGAATCGGCAATGGTGAAGAACCTTTTATCACAGGACTTCTTGCCAAACATCTTCCCACCGGCGATTGGCATTTACAAGGATCAACAGTAAACGAAATAAATACGTATTTGGGATTAGCATTAGGAAGCTATCAATTTAGCCGCTATCTCCAAAACCCTTCCTTCAAATCATTATCGATTCATGTTCATGACACAATTGATCTCGATGAACTCAAACGAATTTATGAAACAGTCTTTTTTGTCCGTGATCTCATTAATACTCCAGCCAATGATATGAGCCCTGATACTCTGGAAACCACAACGTACCAACTAGGACAAACTTATAATGCTCACGTTAAAAGCATTTGTGGAGATGAACTCCTTACACAAAACTTTCCAATGATTCACGCTGTAGGGCGGGCAAGCAATATTGCACCACGACTTATTGAACTACAATGGGGGCAGGAAAATCATCCTAAAATAACATTAGTTGGTAAAGGCGTAACCTTTGATACTGGAGGATTAAACATTAAATCAGCCAACAACATGCTGTTAATGAAAAAAGATATGAGTGGTAGTGCACATGTCTTAGGTTTAGCCAAGCTTATTATGGATGCGCAATTGCCCTTCCGTTTACAGGTTCTAATTCCAGCTGTTGAAAACGCAGTTTCGGGTAACGCCTTTCGGCCAGGTGACATTTTAAAAAGTCGAAAAGGACTAAGTGTTGAAATTGGCAATACAGATGCTGAAGGCCGACTTATTCTTGCCGATGCGTTAACCTATGGTGATGAAAACAACCCTCAATTCATGTTTTGCATGGCTAGTTTAACAGGAGCTGCTCGCATAGCATTAGGTCCAGATCTTCCTGCATTTTATTGTAATGACCCATTATGGGCACAAAAAATTTCTCAAGCTTCCAACTGTGTTGCTGATCCTCTTTGGCAAATGCCACTCTGGCAACCTTATAAAGAAAAATTATCATCACCGATTGCTGATCTCAATAATGCGACTCGGGATAACTTCGCTGGCTCTATAACTGCTGCTTTATTTTTGAATTCTTTTGTTGAAAAAGCCCAACATTTTGCCCATTTTGATCTGTATGGTTGGATACCAAAAGAAAAACCAGGCTATCCTACTGGGGGTAATGCGCAAGTTATTCGTGCCCTTTATCATCTTTTCAAAGACCAAAGTTAACATAGATGATACACAAAGATCCACGATTATATCCCTTCAGAAATGATCTTGCAGATCAGCACCTTACAAAAGAAATGACAACTCAACGCCTTATTCAAGGAGAAAAAAAACGTGTTAACACAGCGGTTGCCGGTTTGTTTAAAGATAAAAGCAAAAAAAGTGAAAGGCAAACTGAATGCCTTTTTGGAGAAGAACTTTTAATCTTTGAACAAAGAGAAAACATGTCATGGGGGCAATCACTCAAAGACAACTATGTGGGTTATATTGATACAAAAGCTCTTTGTACACCAACTATAGAACAAACTCATATCGTTTCAGTGCCACGTACCTTTCAATATTTACAAGCTGACTTACGTGGACCAGTAGAAAGTGCCTTATCTATGGGAAGTAAAGTAAGTGTAGTTGATGAAATTGAGACACGAAATACACTGTATTCCATCCTTGAAAATGGGAAAGCTATTGTTTCTTGTCATCTTAGTCCTATTGAACATATCTATGAGGATTATGTTACAGTTGCACAAACTCTTGTCGGCACACCTTATCTTTGGGGTGGTATTAGTGGTTTTGGTATTGATTGCTCAGGACTAGTCCAGCTTTCCATGATGATGGCCGGTCAAATGGTTTTACGAGATACCGATATGCAACAGAAAACCATAGGAAAACAATTGACAGACGATGAAATTCTTCAACGAGGTGATCTGATTTTTTGGAAAGGCCATGTCGCTATTATGGTCGATCATCAAAATATCATTCACGCAAATGGCAAATCTATGGATGTTATGATCGAACCATTAGAAGAAGCTATCGCGTATTTTGCTAAGAAAAATCAGCATCTCATAGTAAAACGTCGACCAATCCAGAAAATATAATATGTATTCTCTCATATGAGAAAGAGTTTAAAAAATACAACAACGCAATTATTATTATCACCATATGTGGAAAATAATAATTTGTTTTTTATATACTCCACTAATGTGGAGCTGAATTCTACTCTTACTTTTTTAAACATATAAAGTCCATCACCTGTTACAAGGTTCTTCATTAATGTACTTCAATTAAAACATTTCCGTTTATAATTTTGCACGCACTTCCCTCTAAAGTAGCTTACGTATAAGCATTAAAACGTTAAAAAATAACTTTTTATTAATTGTATATTATAAATTGTCTCAGTTAATCAAATGAATGCCAAAAAGTTCGTCTATACATTGCTTTATTAAGAGAAAAATTTAACATTATGGCGAATCTTTACTTACTGTATATCTATATTTTCAAATGTTTTTAATAGTTTCATAAATTTTATCATAATTGCTTAATTAGTTTTAACCTCTTTAACTAAACATATGCCATAGCCTGAATAAAGCTCGGATCTATTTTCAAATGTTAGATTACAAATATACAAAAAGCGTAGTAGAAAAAAAGGTTGAAAAGTGAAAAATTCTATCGGGTTTCGATTTTCAACATTCCTATCATGTGTATTAATAACAGGAAAATTCTTGTTTGGTTCTCTTATTCTTTCGTACGCACAAGTACCTAATCAAAATTTGGGCCCAAGTGGTTTACCGCTTCCACGATTTGCTTCAATTAAGCCTGCACGTGTTAATGTACGTGTGGGACCGGGAAGTAATTATCCTATTATTTACACTTATCAAAAGCAGGGCTTGCCGATTGAAATTATTCAAGAATATGATCAATGGCGTAAAATTCGTGATGCTGAAGGAGATGAAGGATGGGTTTATCAATCGCTTTTATCGGGAAAACGGACTGCTATAACTATTCCGTGGCAAAAAGATAAAACAAAAAGACTTATGGTACGTCAAACCCCAACAGATAATGCGAAACTTTTAGCAGAAGTAGAACCTAATATTATCGGGAATATTCGTCAATGTAACGGGCACTGGTGCGAATTGGATATCCGTAACATTCGTGGTTGGCTTCATCAAACCCAATTATGGGGAATTTATCCTGGTGAAAAAATTAAAAATTAATGATTTTTGAGCTTTTGCGTTTAATTTTTCACGTATCAAACTGTTTAATTCCTAATACCTACTAAGTTTTATATTTTAATCGAATGATTAAATCAACATGAGAAATTTCCATCCCATCCGGTGGTTGAGGCAAATTTTCAATGATAGGAGACCCTTTTAAATTACAAGGAATATCAAGAATACGATTTTCACCTTCAATATAGAAATGGTAATGATCAGATGTATTTGTGTCAAACCAAGTTTTTGAACCTTCTACAGCAATAATTCGTAATAAACCAGCTTCCGTAAATTGATGAAGTGTATTATAAACTGTCGCTAAAGATACAGGAGCATTTGATTGAATCGCCTCTTCATAAAGTTCTTCAGCTGCAATGTGGCGATTACCTCGAGAAAAAATCATTTTGGCGAGTTCTAATCGCTGACGTGTTGGCCGCAAACCATTTTGACGTAAATGTCTTTCTAATTCAGGTAAGGAATAATAATTCACAACTCTCTCACAGACCACTCTTCTCCATAAATCTTAAATTGTTTGTGCTTATTGATGCAATATAAACTGCATTACATTTATATTCAAGTGAGGTTGACATTCAGCAAAATGAGGAAGATAAAATATAAATTATTGATTTTACAAAATAGCTTTTCATAAAAAAAGTCTTTAATCATATAAAATCATTTCCTTCTCCCTCAAATTTGCTTTAAGAATAAGTTGAAAAGCACAATAAATATACGGAGATAAATGGAGTAACAATGACTAAACAAAAGTCTCGCTACACTTATGAAGAGCTCCTAAGCTGTGCTCGCGGTGAAATGTTTGGTAAAGGTAATGCACAATTACCTGCACCACCAATGTTGATGATTCACCGAATCATCCAAATTAGTGAAACTGGTGGTGAATATAATAAAGGGATAGTTCGTGCGGAATTTGACATCACTCCAGATCTATGGTTTTTCGATTGTCATTTTATCGGTGACCCTGTCATGCCAGGATGTCTTGGTTTAGACGGACTATGGCAATTAACAGGTTTTTTTCTTGGTTGGTTAGGTGAACCAGGAAAAGGGCGTGCTATATCGACAGGCGAAACAAAATTATCCGGCATGGTTACTCCGCAAACTCAACTGCTTGAATATGAAATAAATTTTAAACGTATCCGACGTGGGAATTTGGTCTTAGGCATAGCAGATGGGTGGGTGAAGGCAGATGGAAAAGCCATTTACAAAGCCAATGATTTACGCGTTGCTTTATTTAAAGAAGACTAACATTATTTCATTAGAAAAAACATTTTGTTGTGCTCTATATGAACCAAGGAGGTGTGAATGCGTCGAGTTGTTGTAACCGGAATGGGAATTATCTCCTCGATTGGAAACGGACTTCAAGCTGTCTTAACGAGTTTGCGTGAAGCAAAATCAGGAATTTCTTATGCACCCGAATATGCTGAATTAGGCTTTCGTAGCAGAGTTTACGCCAAACCAAATGTAAATATAGAAGAATTGGTTGATCGACGAGCCATGCGTTTTCATGGTCATGGAACAGCGTGGAATCATATTGCCATGGACCAAGCAATTGCCGATGCAGGTTTAGAACCTAGTGAAGTATCAAATGAACACACTGGTATTATTATGGGGTCTGGAGGGCCTTCTACTCGGTCAATCGTTGAAGCTGCCGATATTACACGTCAGAAAGGCCCAAAACGCATTGGACCTTTTGTGGTACCCAAAGCGATGAGTTCCACGGCAGCAGCAACTCTTGCAACTTTCTTTAAAATTAAAGGAGTGAACTACTCAATTTCTTCAGCTTGTGCCACATCCAATCATTGCATCGGCAATGCTTATGAGATGATACAATACGGTAAACAGAATCGCATCTTTGCAGGAGGTTGTGAAGATTTAGATTGGACGTTATCTGTTTTATTTGATGCCATGGGCGCTATGTCTAGTAAATATAATGATACACCAGAAAAAGCTTCACGTGCTTATGATATTAATCGCGATGGATTTGTTATCGCTGGTGGAGCTGGTGTTTTGGTTCTTGAAGAGTTAGAAGTAGCCAAAGCACGTGGCGCAAAAATCTATGGTGAAATTGTTGGTTATGGTGCTACATCTGATGGACATGATATGGTTTCTCCATCCGGTGAAGGAGCAGAAAGATGCATGCGCATGGCACTTACAACTGTAAAAAATAAAATTGATTATATCAATCCCCATGCAACAGCAACACCCATTGGTGACCCCCCTGAAATAGAAGCAATCCGCCGAATCTTTGGAGCAGGTGATCAATGTCCACCAATTTCTGCTACAAAATCTCTAACAGGTCATTCTTTAGGTGCAGCAGGTGTTCAAGAAGCAATCTATACATTGCTAATGATGAATCATAATTTTATTTGTGAAAGTGCTCATATTGAAGAACTTGATCCTGCTTTTGACGATATGCCAATTGTTCGTACACGCCGTGATCATCAAGAATTAAATACTGTATTATCAAATACATTTGGTTTTGGAGGCACCAATGCAACGCTTGTTTTCCAACGTTATACATAAATGATGATTCTTAACTGATTGACAATGGCACGATCTTACGGAGAAATACTATGAAAGGTTTGATGGAGGGCAAGCGCGGCCTCATTATGGGGATTGCAAATGATCACTCAATTGCTTGGGGCATTGCATGTCAATTAGCAGAAGAAGGAGCTGAACTAGCATTGACTTATCAAGGAGATGCTTTTGGAAAACGCGTTCAACCGCTTGCAAAAAACTTGGCTGCAAATTATTATTTGAGTGTGACGTTGAAAAAACTGAAAATGTCGACCAAGTTTTTGAATATTTAAAAAAAGAGTGGGGATCGATTGATTTCGTTGTCCATGCCATTGGCTATTCAGATAAAACACAACTAAAAGGACGTTATGTCGATGTTACAACCCGCGAGAATTTTACTCGCACAATGGTAATTTCAGCTTATTCTTTTACGGAAATCGCTCAACGTGCGGGTAAGCTCATGTCTAATGGTGGGACACTTTTAACACTCACTTATGGAGCTTCACAGCAAGTTGTTCCTAATTACAATATCATGGGCGTTGCTAAAGCAGCTTTAGAAGCTATGGTGCGTTATTTAGCTGCAGATTTTGGTCCCCAAAATATCCGCGTCAATGCAATCTCAGCTGGTCCTGTTAGAACCTTAGCTGGCAATGGCATCGCAGCTGCAAGAGCAATCTTTTCATATCAACGTCGTAACGCACCACTCCGCCGTACTGTAAACATTAATGAAATTGGAAAATCTGCTCTTTATTTGCTTTCTGATTTATCGTCAGGTGTTACTGGAGAAATTCACTATGTTGATTCAGGATACAACATCATGTCCATGCCAACACTTGAAGAACTAAAACAAAGTGAAGAAACTCAAGGAGAATAATGGTTTAAAATACTACAAAACAACAGAAACACTTATTTAATAATTTCTACAAATTCCTGCAAAAATATTTAAGCCTATAAGTTATTTAAGAGAATGATTCCTTTTACTACAGAATCACTCTCTTTCTCTCTTAAAATAAAAGCATTCTAGTCATTAAAAAATGACGAATCTCTCGAATCTGGTTCTTCATGTTCTTGTACATCTGGCACCGATTCTTCCTGCTCTTGTGCATCTAACACTGGTTCTTGTACACCTAGTACTGGTTCTTCTTGCTCTTGTACACTTGATGTTGATTCTTCCGGCTCAGTTACATTCATTTCTAATACTTCTGGCACAATAACACGTCCTGAACCACCCATCATATTATAATTCAAATGAGAAATAGCCCACCATGTTCCCCCAATAATAATGAAAACGCACATAGCCGCAAACCACAGGGTTATCCAATTCCACTTAGCATCTGGACCAGAATTCAAGTGTAAAAAGAAAATAATCTGTACAACAATCTGGATCAGCGCCATACCAATGAGATAAATCACTTTTGTACTAACCGCAAAACTGTCCAACATCCCATACATTACAGGAATAAAAGAACCTAAAGTAAAAAAAACAGCCAGAATAAAACCAACCAAATAAGAGCCAGTACTTGGATTATGTGCTTTGTCATGCATGTTCATTACAGTGCTCCTAACAAGTAAACCATAGTAAAAACACCAACCCAAACAATATCAAGCAAATGCCAGAAAATTGAAAGGCATGTTAAACGTGTTCTGTTATTCTGATCCAAACCACTACGACATAGGTGAAAAAACATCACAATCATCCAAAGCAGACCAACACTTACATGGAGACCGTGAGTACCAACCAAAGCAAAAAATGCTGACCAATAAGCAGATAGAACCTCTCGTCCAAAAAGCTGGGTACCTGTTGTTAAATCAACACCAGCATAAGCACCAGCATCATAATAATACACCTCATTTAAAAGTTCACGAAATTCATAAATTTCCATCCCAATAAAACAAGATCCGAGCACAAAGGTTATAGCCATCCACAAACGTACGCCAGCCAAATTACCTTTATGGGTTTGTACCATTACAAAACCGTAAGTAATTGATGACAACAACAAAATAGCTGTTTCAACCAACACAAAATTTAAATTAATAAACTCACTACCCGCTCTACCTCCACCATAAGAAGCAGAAAATACAGCAAAACTTGAAAAAAGCGTTGCAAATACGATCAAGTCCGAAAGGATATAAATCCAAAATCCAAATATCATTACCGAACTATTGTCGTGGTGATGCTCATCCGCGCAAACGTTATTCATTGTTACCGCACTCATGCTTTTACTCCTTGTTCTTTAAGAACAGCTGTGAAGGCATCTTCTGTTTTCTGAACTTCTTCAGCTGGAATATAATAACCATGGTGATCGCCCATTAATGAGTGGTAAACGATTGTTACAATAAAACCAACTACCCCAATCGCAACAAGCCACCAAATATGCCAGACAAGCGCAAAACCCACAATTAATGAGAATAAACCTGCAATAACTCCAGCTGATGTATTTGACGGCATATGGATTTTTGTAAACCCACTCGTTGGACGCTGATAACCGTTTTTCTTCATATTCCAATAAGCATCCTCAGTCTGTACTTCTGGAATAATTGCAAAATTATAAGAAGGAGGAGGAGAAGAAGCCAACCATTCAAGCGTACGCGCATCACCCCAAGGATCATTTGATGTTACTGGCAAGCGCCCTTTATGCTTGATACCATACCAAATTGCCAAAACAACTTGCAGTACAAAACAAAGGATACCAAGAAGAATAATAAAGGCTCCCACTGCAGCAATAACAAACATTGGTTGCCAACTAGGCTCAATATAGTGTTGGAGACGACGCGTAACGCCCATCAAACCAAGTATATAAACCGGGAAGAAAGCAATGTAAAAACCAATAAACCAACACCAGAAAGATGCAATACCTAACATGCGGTTTGGTTTAACACCAAAAACTTTTGGAAACCAAAAAGCCAACCCACCCAAATAAGCAAAGACAACACCCCCAATAATTGTATGGTGAAAATGAGCCACCAAAAATAGAGAATTATGAAACTGCCAATCAGCAGGCACAATGGACATCAAAACACCTGTCAACCCACCACCAACAAATGTAAACATCATCCCCATACACCAAAGCATAGGAGGCTCAAAGCGAATCCGACCCTTATACATGGTGAGCAACCAATTAAAGACCTTAACACCCGTTGGAACTGCAATAATCATCGTTGCAACTCCGAAGAAAGTATTAACAGCTTCACCACCACCCATTGTAAAGAAATGGTGCCCCCAAACAAGAAGTGAAAGAATCAAAATAACCAAAATCGCCCAAACCATTGAGCTATACCCAAAAAGGCGTTTTGAAGAAAAAGTGGGCACGATTTCAGAAATAATCCCAAAAGCAGGGATGACTAAAACATAAACTTCAGGGTGCCCAAAAATCCAAACATAATTAATCCAAACCATTGGATTGCCACCAGCTGCATTGGTAAAAAAATTCATACCTAAATAACGGTCACCCGCCAACAATGCAAACGCTACAGCTAGGACAGGATAAATAACTAAAATAAGGATATTGCTAACAAAAGCCCCCCAACAAAACACGGGCATCTTCATTAACGTCATCCCGGGAGCACGCATTTTAATAATAGTTGCAACAAAATTGATTGCCCCCATCGTCGTCGCGATACCAGAAAGCTGAAGTGACCACAAATAATAATCGACACCTGTATCTGGACTACTTTGTAACTCTGAGAAAGGTGGATACATCAACCAGCCACCACGACCAAAATTACCAACACCAAGAGATATATTGAGCAGTATTGCTGCTGCAACCGTAATCCAAAATCCTAGATTATTTGCAAATGGAAACGCGACATCACGAGCGCCGATTTGAAGAGGTATAAGGTAATTAAAAATACCAAATAAAATTGGTGTTGCCATGAAGAAAATCATAATAACACCATGAGCCGAGAAAATCTGATCAAAATGCTCAGGTGGCAAATAACCCGCTGTTTCATTACCAAGCGCTACAGCCTGATGTGTTCGCATCATAATCGCGTCAGCAAAACCACGAACAAGCATGATAATTCCGAGAATGATATACATAATACCAATGCGCTTATGATCAACTGTCGTAATCCAATTGCGCCAAAGAATTCCCCACCAGCCAAGCGCCGTTAAAGTAATAACAGCAACTAAGCCAACCACAACAATTGCAATACATGTATAAAGAACAATTGGCTCATGTGTAAGCGCATGAAAAGCACCAGCCGTAGGATCCGTAAGTCTTCCAAACATTTCTCACCCCATATCCAATGATATTTTAGTTTTAAAAAACCTTTTTAAAAAAGAGTTTTTTCTCGATTGATGCCTTCTTAAAGAACACCCGGATCAAAAACAGAACAAAGTGTACCCCAAAGTGTCTGAGCGGCAGCACGCTTCATTAAGTCTTCATTACATATCGTATTCTCATCAACACACCTATTAACAATTCGGTAATAAAGCCGTTCTTCAACAGGTGCAAAATAACGCACTTCAGCATCTTTTTCTTTTGCAACGACATCACCCATACGAGGTACATTTGAAAGTTGACGATAAGATGAACGATCAAGCTTTTGGCCACTCACCCGAGCCTTAGCAATCCAATCATCGAAATCCTTTAAAGACACAGAATGCCATTGAAAACGCATACCTGAAAAACCATCACCACTATAATTAGCAGAGCTCCCGTTAAATACCCCTTGCTTATCAGCCACTAAATGTAATTTAGAATTCATCTGTGGCATAGCATAAAGAACTGTACCAAGTTTTGGCACCCAGAATGCATTAACAGAGTTTTCTGATGTTAACTGTAACAATACTTGGCGACCTTCCGGCGCATAAATTTCATTGATCGATGCAACACTATATTCAGGATAAATAAATAACCATTTCCAATCTAGAGCCACAACATCAACCTGCAATGGCTTCTTCTCACCGGCAATATCTACTGGAAGTGGATTTGAAGGTTCAAGCCTATAAGTGTAATAGGCCGTCAATAAACCTAAAATCGCAACAATAACAATTGGAATACCCCACATAAAAGCTTCAATTTTATTTGAGTGCCCCCAATCAGGCAAATAATCTGCCGCTGTGTTCGATGCACGATATTTAACAGCCAAAAGAACGACCGCAATCATCACTGGAATCACAACACAAAGCATAACAAGAACACATATAACAATTAAAGTAAGCTGTTGACGTGCAATATATCCTTCAGGTTGAAGGACATCCATTTTACAGCCAGATAAAAGCAACGCTCCCCCTAAAATGGCAAGCACCTTAATTTGTTCAAAACAGTTTCTCATTTTGACCTGCCTGTTATATGTATTAATAAATTATCATAAAAACCAGTAATAGTATTTTATAAGTTGTCTTACTCATTTGAAACAAATTATTAAAAAAATGTTAAACACACCTTATCAATATTGTCCAATTTATGCCTTTTTTATACCACATTTTAGCTGCTTGGCAATATAATTAAGCGCAAATAAATACCCATCACTCCCACACCCGGCAATAATTGCATCTGCATCCATAGAAATATAAGAATGGTGACGAAAGGATTCACGCTGATAAATATTTGACAAATGAACTTCTACTATTAGCCCTGAAAACATTTTTAATGCATCAAGAATTGCAAGAGATGTATGACTATAAGCAGCTGGATTAATAATCAATCCAGCACTTACTTCAATTGCTTCTTGTATCCACTCAATCAATTGTCCTTCATAATTACTCTGATGAAATTGTACCGTTATTCCAAGATTCATTGCACAATTCTTACAAGACTTTTCAATATCTTCTAAGGTTTCACTGCCATAAATTTCTGGCTCACGTCTTCCAAGAAAGTTTAAATTAGGACCATTTAAAACCGTTATAATTGCAGACACAATAAGCCTCTTTCTCTCAATTATCACCCCATCAAAAACTTTGGATAGGGTTCTTGCTGCAATAAAACTCCATCTTCAATTTCAAAAAACTCTGCTCGTCCTTTTAAGGAATCAAATAAAATACGATCTGTTCCCGTCATAAATGCCTGACTACCTAAATCATCAAGAATATCAAATAAAGCAGTACGCCGACGAGAATCAAGATGAGCAGCCATTTCATCAAGAAGAAGGATAGGTGTCATATTTGACATCATACTCGTTAAACGAGCATGACATAACACTAAACCTGTCAATAAAGCTTTCTGTTCACCTGTTGAACAAGACGTTGCAGCTATATTTTTATCCGCATAAAAAACCTGTAAATCTGTGCGATGCGGTCCTTCTAATGTCCGCCTAGCAGCACAATCTACCGGGCGATTGTGACGCAATCGTTCCAAAAATTGCTCTTCAACTTCAATTGCTGATATCGTTTTAAGAGCTTTTTCCAAAAAACCATCAATTTGCAAAAAAGCCCGTGGAAAAGGTACATAAGACGATGTTTGCTCAGACATATCATTCAAAAGCCGAATAACATCAACCCGTGCAGCTGCAATAGCCGTTGCAAGTCCAGCCATCTGCATTTCTAAAGCATCAAACCAAGCACAGTCTTCATTTCCATCTAAAAACAAACGATTACGCGCGCGCATAGCCTTATCATAATCTGCAATACGCCGACCATGTAAAGAATCAATAGCCAAAACCATACGGTCTAAAAAACGACGCCGATCAAGTGAAGGTCCCGTAAAAAGCCCATCCATAGAAGGAGTCAACACACTCACATGACAATAATCTGTCAAACAATCACATGACTCATGCACACCATTGATATGTACTTTTCGGCTATTACCACCAGTCTCTAAAGTCGTACCAATATGCACTTCACCATAAAGAGCACATTGGAGACGAGCAAATACAACAAATGCAGCCCCTCCACCCTTAGAAAAACTAATATCGGAATAAGCCGCACGCCGTAACCCACGACCAGGAGAAAGAAAAGACAAAGCCTCTAAAAGATTAGTTTTACCAGCACCATTATGACCAGTAAAAACTACATGCTGGCCTGACAAATGAATATTGAAAGAGCAATAATTGCGATAATGCGTTAATTTCAGCTGCCTCACTATTACCTTATGTACACAGCTAGCACTGCACTGCAAGACGCATTATCCTTAAACACGAATAGGCATCAGCACATAAAGTGCATCTGCATCATTGCTTTCACGAATCAGTGCCGGTGCCCCAGCATCAGCTAGCATAAAAACCATTTCATCGCTTGAAAGTTGCGCAGCAATATCTAAAAGGTAACGTGAATTAAAGCCTATCTCAAGCGGATCAGATGTGTAATCTGCAACCAATTGATCTTCTGCACTTCCAGAATCAGGATTATTAACCACAAGCTTTAACTGCCCATTTTCGATTGTTAATTTTACCGCACGACCACGATCACTTGAAATTGTTGAAACACGATCAACTGCAGCAGAAAAATCCTGTCGGTTGACAGCTAGTTTTTTATCATTGTTCAGAGGAATAACACGTTGATATTCTGGAAATGTTCCATCAATTAATTTCGATGTCAAAACCACAGATCCAACAGAGAAACGAATCTTTGTTTCTGAGAGTTCTATAGAAACATCACCCTCAGCTTCTTCAGCCAGCAGTTTCTGCAATTCTCCCACAGCTTTACGAGGAATAATAACACCCGGCATATCCTTAATTTCTGAAGGCGCCTCCATATCAACCTGCGCTAAACGATGACCATCAGTCGCAACCAAACGCAACTTCAAAACACCATCATTAACAACATGAAAATAAATACCATTAAGATAATAACGCGTTTCTTCAGTCGAAATAGCAAATTGCGTACAATCAAATAAGCGCTTCAAATCTGATGCTGACAAAGAAAAACGACAACTAAACTGACCTGGAAGTGACTCTGGAAAATCTACTTTAGGAAGACATTGAAGTTGAAAATTAGCACAACCAGAAACAACAGACATTGTATTTGCTTGATCGTTATCAACCTTTAACACAATCTCACTTCCACTGGAAAGCTTACGAACAATGTCATAAAGCAAATGCGCTGGAACAGTTATTGCTCCTTCTTGTTCAACTTTAGCTAAAGAAGACTCTATAACTTCAAGATCAAGATCTGTCGCCTTGAATTGCACACCATCACCACTTACGGTAATCAATACATTTGACAAAATAGGAATCGTATTACGACGCTCAACTACACGATGAACACGATTAAGAGACTTTAAAAATTGATTACGATCAATTGTAATGTGCATAAAAATCCCCGTTGATAATTTATTTCATAACTATAGGAATTCGCTCAATCAAAGCACTCGATTCACTTAAAGAATCATAGTCAAAGTTTATTCAACCTCTATTAAAATGGCAATAGGGCATCACACAAACAAAAACGATTATTCTTATCGGGTCTTTCCAATATGTTGACAAATAGAATGAAAAATTATCAATATTATACAGCCTGTTCTCCAATTAACCGCTTAAGCAACTCAAGTTCTTTAGCTAAAGTTTGATCATCATAAATCAAATCTTCAATTTTGCGTACAGCATGTAAAACTGTTGTATGATCGCGCCCTCCAAAACGACGCCCAATTTCAGGTAACGAGCGAGGCGTCAACACCTTTGCCAAATACATTGCAACTTGCCGTGGCTTAACAACCGTACGCGTTCGACGATTGGACAATAAATCCTGCTTAGAAACGTTATAATGGCGTGCAACCGTACGCTGAATTTCCTCAATTCGAATACGCTTTGGCTCACCTGAACGTGTCAAATGACCTAATAATTCATCAACACGCTCTAAAGACAAATCAGATTCAAAAGATTGACGAAACAAAAGCTGATTAAATGCCCCTTCAATATCGCGCCCTGATCCTAAAATTGTTTTAGCAATATACTCTAAAATATCATTAGAAATTTCAATTGCACTATCATCTTGTCGAGCTACCCTCAATCGTTGCTGCAACATTTTTAAGCGCATCTCATAATCTGGCGCCTCAATTTCAAGAGCAACCCCCCCTTGAAGACGAGATCGAACCCGAAGATCAAGTGATTCCAATTCCGCTGGTGGACGATCTGCAGCTACAATAACCTGTTTTGCACTATCAAGTAACATGTTGAGCAAATGGCAAAATTCGTGTTGAATCGATTTACCTTGTAAAAATTGCATATCATCAATAATTAAAAGATCAATATCGCGAAGCTGTTCTTTAAAAGAAAGAGCATTATTATCACGAATAGCTGTCGCAAAACGCCACATAAAATATTCAGCAGTCAAATAAATAACCCGCGCAGGCGTTAAACGCTTCAAAGCAGCCGCCGCAATAGCTTGAAGCAAATGCGTTTTTCCCAAACCAACTGATGCATGAATAAAAAGAGGGTTAAACCGCAACGCACTTTTATGCCCCTCTGCAATTGAACGCGCTGCAGCCAAAGCAACACGATTTGAAGCCCCCTCAACAAAATTCTCAAAAGTATAACGCGAATCAAGTGGCGAACCAAAGATCCCTGCTTGAGAATTCTTGACTGAATGCTCCACATAACTCTCAGCTAAAGATGAAGTATTCTGCTCCTCAGGAACTGCAATAACAGAGCCTCCATTTGTTTTGCATACTCCACTTTTTGAAACGCGCTTTAAATCACGAACAATAACTTCAACTCGAAGAATCGCCGAATTTTCTTGTTGCCATAAACTGGTTAAAAGAGAACCGTAATGATTATTAATCCATGAACGCAAAAATGCTGTAGGAACAGAAAGCTTCACAAGATTACGATTATACTCGGAAAGCTTCAAACGACCAAACCAACTGGTATAAGCCTCAACACCAACCCGCACTTTTAATTGCGCCATCACACGTGCAAAAGCAGCTGCACCTTCCTCTTCTGAAATAACTGGACGCTCTCCAAGAGTATTTGTACCACCCATTTCATTTATATTCGTCATTTGATTTATTACTCTTTCTGTCGACAGGACATCCACCGAAACCCTTTTCAAGGAATTAGCTCTAGAACTCAATTTATCCACCATCTTTTATTCCGATAAAAACTACAATCTTGTCCTGCCAAACAGCTAAATATCTACTTAGCCAAGGCAAGTGCTCCTTTCCCCAAATGAGATAATTCACCCTCCCCTAAGATAGCCTTATTACAACCCGACTAACAAAGATGACCAATAAGATTTATCCTTTACTGATTGTACGATATGCTCTTCAAAATGACAAAACATATCAATAAAGAAACCAAAAAGCTCACCCGAAAACTCGCTTAAGCTAAAGCATTCTTCATTTAACACACTATAGCATCTAGCTGATGTAAACCTTGCGCATTTTCAGTTTCTATTAAAGACCATACAAAACAGAAGAGGTAAAATGCAAGAGGCCAAAATAAAATCAAAAGACCATTAAAATCCGCAATAATTTTGCAACCGTAAAAAACAAATAAGAAAGTTCATTGATTCAACTCACTTTTTCTTTACGAAAAATTTACTACTAATATAAAAATTTCACTCATTAAAAAAAAATAAAAAAAGCTTGACAAGAAAAGACTCTATCACAATCCACAAGGCTTGTGGATAACTATCTTAATATTATAATTTATTCTATTTTTAAATAATAATAACCACTGTATAGCTTTTTTTAAAAAAGCATCTGCCTAAAAAAAATAA